>JACYMB010000296.1 GCA_015272205.1 Synechococcales cyanobacterium T60_A2020_003
GCGATCGCACCTGCGCGTGGGCCGAGTATTCGTATATCATTGTTTCCGTTCAACAGGGTCGTGCCTGCGACCTTCTATCCTGGAAATTGGATGATCAGCATCAGTTTCAATCCGAAGCGTTGATCTTGATGCCATCATCACCCGATATTGAACTCGACACAGTGTAAGCCTCCCTCAGCCGCTGTTTTGTCGCTTTTCGATGCAAACCCGTTGAATCCACGTCCTGCAAAACTCCTATGTTGAATCCCAATCTGGATGAAATCCAGCTTAGTCGTGAAGACTATGAGCGCTATTCGCGCCACCTTATCCTGCCCGAAGTCGGCTTAGAAGGCCAAAAACGCCTGAAAGCCGCGAGCGTTCTCTGTATTGGAACCGGGGGGCTTGGTTCTCCGCTGCTGTTGTACCTTGCGGCTGCCGGAATTGGCAAGATCGGCATCGTCGATTTTGATGTGGTCGATCATTCCAACCTGCAACGCCAAGTCATTCACGGGACATCCTGGGTCGGCAAGCCTAAGATCGAATCGGCCAAAAACCGAATTTTAGAAATCAATCCCGACTGTCAGGTGGAATTGTACGAAACCCGCCTTTCCTCTGAGAATGCGTTAGATATCATTCGTCCCTATGACGTGGTGGTAGACGGAACGGATAACTTCCCGACTCGTTACCTCGTGAATGATGCCTGCGTACTGCTCGGTAAACCCAACGTCTACGGTTCCATCTTCCGGTTTGAAGGCCAAGCCACCGTCTTTAACTATGAAGGTGGCCCCAACTACCGTGACCTGTATCCCGAACCGCCACCGCCCGGAATGGTTCCCTCCTGTGCGGAAGGGGGCGTACTCGGCATTCTGCCCGGTATTATCGGCGTGATCCAGGCGACAGAAACCGTCAAGATTATTCTCGGCAAAGGTCGCACCCTCAGCGGTCGCCTGCTGCTGTACAACTCCCTGGAGATGACCTTCCGCGAACTGAAGTTGCGCCCGAATCCCGAACGTCCTGTCATCGAAAAACTAATCGATTACGAAGAGTTCTGCGGGATTCCCCAAGCCAAGGCCGCCGAAGCCGCCGAGAAAGAATCAATTCCGGAAATGACGGTGCATGAACTCAAGCAGATTCTGGACAATGGCGCAGACGATTTTGTGCTGATCGACGTTCGGAACCCCCACGAGTACGAAATTGCCCGGATTCCAGGGGCAGTGCTGATTCCCCTTCCTGATATTGAAAACGGGGATGGCATTGAAAAGATCAAAGTGATTGCGAATGGCTATAAGCTCATTGCCCATTGCAAGATGGGAGGGCGATCGGCCAAAGCACTCGCCATTCTGCAAGAGGCTGGCATTACGGGAACCAACGTCAAAGGCGGAATCACTGCCTGGAGCCGTGAAGTCGATCCCTCGGTTCCAGAGTACTAAAACGATCCAACCATTTACCGATGTATTAAATCTGTTTTAGGGTGCAGCAATGCACCCCTTTTTTGTATCTCAGTGCAAGATGAGCGATCGCCCCTCATCCGTTCAGCGGTGTTGGCAATCCGTCTATGCTGACCAAGTTTTTCGTTTGTTGATAGGTCGCGATTTCCGCCGTTCCTTTTTGCTCAGCCCATTGAATCAACTCATCCCGCTGCCCCTGATATACATACAGCGGCACCCCTGTACCGCAGGAGGTTTGGACGCGGTTGAGATCTGCAACAATGATTTGCCGCACTCCGGGCAGTGGCGGAAAGTGGGCAACGAGGTCTGCCCAGTCATCTTGTCCAGGTAGGTAGGTTTTTCCTTTACCGTATAGCCGCAGAATGACGGGCTTTCCCTGAAATGCACAAAACATGAAGGTAATTCGGCCATTTTCTTGGAGGTGAGCCGAGGTTTCATTACCACTTCCGGTCAAATCCAGGTAGGCAACCTGCGTATCCGACAAAATACGAAAACAGTCCAACCCTTTTGGTGAAACATTCACATGCCCGTCGGCACCCAGGGGAGCCGTCGCCACAAAGAACATTTGCTGAGCCTGCATAAACGTCTGAAGGTCTGGCGTGATGTGGGGAAAAACTTTAGCCATGATGGAGAAACCTCACTGAACAGGGCAATTATAGCCACTGTTTGCGAGAACGAGTTCCCCAACATCACGCCCCACAGCCTAATTTTGGGTGAGGCACTGCATCACAACTTCAGATTGAGAGGTAGAGACTAACTCCGCTCGTGCAGTTTCTGCAATGGGGATTGCGCTTGTAGACGCTGATACAGGTGCAGCGTTACTGGCTTCAAGGGCAACTAAAAAGGTGATGGCAAGGTAGGAAAAAACACCACCAACAATTAGGGTTGCGGCTTTCATGGGTTTATCCTCCTTTTCTATAGTGGGTACACCAGCATTGTAAAGGAGATAAGAGACTCTGGCATCCTCTAACATGATGAACGCCAGGAAGGATACTCACCCATCCCCCCGTCAGAATGATCGGGTGACGGGTAGCTTAGCCTCTTGCCAAGCGAGCATTCCTCCCCGCAGATTCACCACTTGATGAATTCCATGCTTCTGAAGCAGAACGGTCGCCTGAGCAGAACGCCGACCGGAGCGGCAAACTGCAATTAGAGGACGATCCGTTGGAATCTCCTGAAGGCGAGACTGAAGTTCATCCAGGGGAATCAATTGAGCATTCGCAATATGTCCCAAATCCCCCGTATACTCACTAATGCTGCGAACATCGAGGACATTCACCTTCTCTAAATGCTCAGCCACCCATTGGGGGTCAATCTCGCGCAGTCCCGCGTAGGTGTAGCGAACGGGTCCCCAATCCGCGATTTTAGACTGTCAAGTTCAGGATTAATTAGGTTCGAGACAAGATCTACGCACAAGGGGCGATCGCCGTCCCATCCTCCGGCAAAGCCTTGCGAATTTGGATATCCATAGATTGTCTCAGTCCGTTGTCTTCTATTTTCTACACAGGCACAATCTCCTATTTCCTAAGCTCATCGCAACGTCATGAGAAGCACAGTCAATTGTGGAAAGAGACTTTAAGATATGTAAAGGCGAAACGACGAGATAAACCAATGGCAACTGGACGTGAAACCCTGTGGGAAAAATTTTTAGCCCCCGTTGTGCGATTGATGATTGATGAGGACGCACTGCGAGCAGAATACGAAAGTCTCAATTGGGAGATGGAGAGCGATCGCTTTCGGAATCCATCTCTCCCACTACCGGAGTACTACACCTCCAAGAATTTTCATGGGGTCAAAGGCGGATATCTGAATCCCGGTGCAGCCACCTCCTACGATCCGATCACGCAATATGTTTTGCTCCCCAACGAAACCTGGATTCGTCAAGGGGTGGGTGATCGCGTTCAGGGGTTTCCAAAACGCATTCTCGATCTGGGCTGTGGTACAGGTTCCACAACGGTTCTGCTCAAACAAAAGTTTCCCCAGGCTGAGGTGATCGGGGTCGATCTGTCGCCGTATATGCTGGTTGTTGCTGACCGGAAAGCTACGAAACAAGGGCTTGCGATTGAATTTACCCAAGCCAACGCAGAACAGACGGGCTTTGCGGACGAAAGCTTTGATCTGGTCACGGCATCACTGCTTTTCCACGAAACACCACCCTTTGTGGCAATCAACGTTCTGCGCGAAGCCTTCCGGCTTCTAAAACCTGGTGGTGAGGTGATTATCTTGGACGGCAATCAGGCTACCCTACGCCAAACAGAATGGCTGATGGATATTTTTGAGGAACCCTATATTCGGGACTACGCCGAGGGCAGCGTGGATGCATGGATGGGGCAGGCCGGGTTTGAATGGGTTCGCACTGAGCCGCATTGGTGGACGAATCAAATTAGCTGGGGTGTGAAACCTAGCGTCGTTGGTGATCTCCATCAAACGACTACCGCGATCGACGAGACCCCTCAGTGGGCGATGGGATAACAAAAGGGCGATCGCCCTCTCCGTAGATCTGCGCCTTCTTCTTTGCGTCCCCCAAAGGAGCGTATTGGTCTCCCATAGAAGTCTCAGATCTAGATTCAGTCGGTTGTTCACCCTTTATTCATGGGCGAGGACGGAGGCCAAAATGCCGATAGCGCCAATAATCGTGCAGAATACGATCGTGATCAAAACAAAGCTTGGGCGGCGTTTGCCACGGTTCAAAAATCCCGACGGTCTTCGCATCATCCCCTGCGAGGGGATCTCCGTGGGCGATCGCTAAAAATACAACACTGATCGTATGCTTGCGGGTATCTCGCGTCGGGTCGGAATAGACGTAAAATTGCTCAATTAATTCAACCGCTAGCCCCAACTCCTCCTGTGCTTCCCGGCGGGCTGCATCCTCAATTGATTCACCGTAATCTACAAATCCGCCCGGAATCGCCCACCCCAGTGGAGCATTGTGGCGTTCGATCAGGATGATGGGACGATGGGGGCGATCGCTCAGTTCGACGATGATATCAACCGTTGGGATGGGATTGCGGTAGGTCACGAATTTGCTCAGGTATGGAATCGGTGCTATGGAACCTAGCGATCGCCCCTCAGCAGGCGTCGAACCGTTCGCAACAACTCTGGCGGATGAAACGGCTTTGTAATGTAGGCATCCGCTCCCTGCTTCATGCCCCAGTAGCGATCGAAATCTTCGCTCTTGGTCGTGCAGACTAAGACAGGTAAGTCCTTTGTTTTAGCTTCGTTCTTAATCCATCGGCACAGCTCATACCCATTCATCTGAGGCATGATGAGGTCAGTAATCACAAGGTCAGGAAGACGCTGCTGGATTTTTTCCTGCGCCTCCACCCCGTTAGTGGCTTCTATCACCTCAATTCCCTGATCCCTCAGCAACTCAGACAGCATGTGCCGCAGCGTTTGGCTGTCATCCACAATCAGAACCGTACTCATAAATTAATGATCTGCCCTCAGACGTCCTGAACGATACGGTAAACGCTATCCCACGCGCAAGGCAGGTTCCATCCACAACGGAGACTATAGTCGTAGCCCAGCGAAAACCACCAAGCCTACGGTTAGCAACCTGAGAGTACTTCGGAGTGCAGTCGTTGAAATGCCTACAAACAGAAGAAAAAACATGCTAAGTCCAGTATATCCTCATCTCAGCGCTGTCGGTAGCCTTGGAATCAAGGGTATCCAACCCAACCCACTCCCCACTCCACCACGATAAATACAGAGGGGAATCTGGGACGTTTTTGCAATACCTCTTAACTCGAAGAGGAGCCACTGAGTAAACTCAGCAGCTCCCCTTAAACGCATACCCCCAGGGGAATTCGAATCCCCGTCGCCTCCGTGAAAGGGAGGTGTCCTA
>JACYMB010000297.1 GCA_015272205.1 Synechococcales cyanobacterium T60_A2020_003
AGAAGCCTGTGATGGAGTTTCTGCTAGAGCTACTCCGCCAGCATGGCTTTGACGAAATTATGGTGAACGTCAGTCATTTGGCGAACGAAATCGAAGGCTATTTCCGAGATGGACAGCGCTTTGGGGTACAGATCGCCTATTCCTTTGAGGGCAGCATTGTGGATGGAGAACTCATTGGTCAAGCGCTTGGATCGGCAGGCGGAATGCGCCGTATTCAAGACTTCTCGCCCTTTTTTGATGATACGTTTATCGTGCTGTGTGGGGATGCGCTCATTGACCTGGATCTGACCGCAGCCGTGAAGTGGCACCGCGAAAAAGGGGCGATCGCCACTATCATCATGAAGTCCGTTCCCCGTGAAGAAGTATCCAGTTACGGGGTTGTGGTTACGGATGATGAGGGTCGTATCCAAAGCTTCCAGGAAAAGCCGTCCGTGGAGGAGGCTCTTAGTACCGATATCAATACAGGTATTTACATTTTTGAGCCGGAAATCTTTGACTTTATCCCTTCTGATCAAGAGTTCGACATTGGTGGCGATCTATTCCCGAAGCTGGTGGCTGCGGGTGCGCCCTTTTACGGTGTGACGATGGATTTTGAATGGGTAGATATCGGGAAAGTACCAGATTATTGGCGAGCCATTCGCGGTGTATTGTCCGGTGAAGTGAAAAATGTCCAGATTCCAGGCCATGAGGTGCGTCCCGGCATCTATACGGGCTTAAACGTGAATGTGAACTGGGATAAGGTAGATATCCAGGGGCCTGTTTACATTGGGGGTATGACAAAGATTGAGGATGGTGCGCGCATTGTCGGCCCCTCCATGATTGGGCCAAACTGCTATATCTGTAGTGGTGCTACGGTGGATAACAGCGTCATTTTTGAATATTCGCGCCTTGGCCCCGGCGTTCGCCTAGTCGATAAGCTCGTCTTTGGTCGCTATTGTGTGGATAAGACCGGAGCAGCGATCGATGTTCAGGCGGCTGCCCTAGATTGGCTGATTACAGATGCGCGGCAGGTACTTCCCGACGAACCTCCGGCTGAACACCAGGCGATCGCTGAATTGCTCGGTAATAGCGAGGCTAGTTTGTCTACGATGGAATCACCAGCTTAGACATGAATGATCACCTTGGATTTGTAGTAAAGCTAGTTGTGGCGTCAACGGCGATCGCCTATGGCATTAAAGTGGTAGGGCCTCTGCTTCCGATTCCGCCAACTAATGCGGTTGCCTTGGGGATTGTGATCCTCCCGACGGTTATTGTGGGGGGAATTTTAGGCTGGAACGCATGGTTTCAGTCCTGAGGGAAGTGCCCTATGCGAACCCTGGCCGATATCAATACCAAAATTGAGGCAAAACAAGTAACGGTTTGGACGGTTGAAGACGTTAAAGCGCGGGTCGGTGAGATGAGCATTGCCGAAATCGCCAAATCGGTAGATGTCATTACCTCCGGAACCTTCGAGCCGATGGAGTCTTCCGGTGCCATTCTGAACTTAGGCCATACCGATCCACCAATTAAAATTCGTCAATGTTGGTTGGATGGCGTACTAGCCTACTCCGGGTTTGGCGCTGTGGATTTGTACCTGGGGGCAACTCAGCCTACGGACTATGGCACGGGAAGTGAGCCGAACGACACCGACGAGCCCCGGGAACGGGGGGGTGGGCATGTGATCGCGGATCTCATTGCCGGGAAGTCGGTTCATTTACGAGCCATTGGGCAAGTGACGGATTGTTATACCCGTGCCTCCTTTGAAACCACGATTACGCGGGACACGATTAATCAGTTTTATCTCTACAACCCACGCAACCTGTACCAAAACTTTATTGTGGGGGTGAATGGGGGCGATCGCCCACTCTTCACCTACCTGGGTCCTCTTCAACCGCGCCTAGGGAATGCGGTCTACTCTAATCCAGGGGCAATTTCACCGCTTTTTAACGATCCAGAACTGCAACTGTTGGGCATTGGCTCCCGCATTTTCCTGGGTGGGGGTGTGGGCTATATCGCCTGGGAAGGGACACAGCATTTCCCCCTCCAAAAACGTTTACCTAATCAAACCCCAGTTGGCCCTGCCGCAACCTTAGCGTTAATCGGCGATGCTCGCCAGATGAATCCCCGATGGGTACGGGGATGTTTTTTCCGAGGGTATGGGCCATCCATCATGTTGGGGGTAGGGGTGGCGTTTCCGGTGATTGATGAAGAAGTTGTGCGGCGCTGCGCGATTCAGGATCAGGATGTAGTTGCACCTGTGGTTGATTTTTCGATTCCCCGCCGAGTGCGACCCACCTTTGGACTGGTCAGCTATGCCCAACTCAAGTCAGGCCGGATCACCATTGACGGTAAGACGGTTAGAACTGCCCCCCTCGCCAGCATTCACCTATCACGCCAGGTTGCAGAGGAATTGAAGACGTGGATTGAGCAAGGAACCTTTACGCTCACGGAACCCGTAATGCCGCTGCCAATGGATACGCTGTTCCGCGCTCAAGAGCGCTGGAGTGGACAGATCAATTTGGAGTAGTGGCAGGCAGGCAAAACCTTAAGGCGATCCGACTGCGCTTTAATGGGTCTAGGCACGGGAAACCAAACGAAAAGGCGTGCCCGATTTTTGCGCTATGGATCTATTTGATCAGCATCGCCAAATGTTGATTGCTCAGGAAGCTCCCCTTGCGGCTCGGATGCGCCCGCGCACCTTGGATGAATTTATTGGGCAAGATGCCATCATCGGCCAGGGACGGTTACTGCGCCGAGCCATCCAGGCGGATCAGCTTTCGTCACTCATTTTCTATGGCCCACCAGGAACGGGCAAGACAACCCTGGCGCAAATTATTGCCAATACCACCCGTGCCCACTTTATTCCGATCAACGCCGTGCTAGCGGGTGTAAAGGAGATTCGGGAGGCGATCGCCACAGCTCAGGATCGTCGGGGGATGCACGGACAGCGCACCATTCTATTTGTGGATGAAGTGCATCGGTTCAACAAAGCTCAGCAGGATGCACTACTCCCCTGGGTCGAAAACGGGACGGTGATTCTGATTGGCGCAACCACTGAGAATCCTTACTTTGAGGTGAACAAAGCCTTAGTCAGCCGATCGCGCTTGTTTCAGCTTAAACCGTTGAACGAGGATGATCTGCGGCAGGTGGTGCGGCAGACGTTGAGCGATGGCGATCGCGGCTATGGTCAACGTTCAATTCAATTGGACAAGGACGCGCTTGATCATTTGGTTAACGTGGCAAATGGCGATGCCCGTGCGTTGCTGAATGCGCTGGAATTGGCGGTTGAAACGACTCCACCTACGGATGGAACCATTCACATCTCCCTGACCGTCGCGGAAGAGTCGATCCAGCAACGGGCGGTGCTATACGACAAAGAAGGGGACGTTCACTTTGACACGATTAGTGCCTTTATCAAAAGTGTGCGCGGTTCTGACCCGGATGCGGCGCTCTACTGGCTGGCGCGTATGGTCTATGCCGGAGAAGATCCTCGCTTCATTTTTCGGCGATTGCTGATCTTGGCGGGTGAAGATGTGGGCATGGCTGATCCGCAGGCGATCGCCATTGTGAATGCCTGTGCCCAAGCCTTTGATCGAGTGGGGATGCCGGAGGGACGCTATCCCCTTGCCCACGCAACCCTATACCTAGCAACAGCTCCCAAATCGAATAGCGTGATGGGCTTTTTTGATGCGCTTGCTGCCGTGGAGCAGGAACGGGAAGACGATGTTCCCAACCATCTCCGGGATGCGAACCGGGACAAGAAGGGCTTTGGGCATGGGGCAGGCTATCTCTATCCCCATGCCTATCGCGATCACTGGGTGGAGCAGCAGTATTTACCCAAAAGCTTGCAGGGTCAGGTCTTTTACCAGCCTTCCAACCAGGGATACGAACGGCAGATTCAAACCCAGGTGGCACGTCGCCGCGAGGCTCAATTGGCTGCCATGCTCGATCGCACTAATTCTGATCGACCGGAAATTTTGACCTACAGTCCTGAGCAACCTGGAGTGGATCGGTGGCTTCAGCGAGCCCTAGACCAACGGGGAGATCAACTTGCCCAGGTGCGCGATCGCCTTTTTGCGCTCTACCCCATCCAGCGGCATCACGTCATCCTAGATTTGAATGCAGGTAGCGGTTTGCTAACCTGGGAAGCCGTCCGCCAAGTTCCCGAAGGTGGCGTATACGCCTGCGCTTGGACAGAGGCTACTGCCGAAGCATTGACGGAACAGGCGATCGCCCTCCCCGATCTGAGCCGTCCAACGGTCATTCAGTCTTCTATCACCGACTTAGCGCATGACCTAGGGAGCCAGTATCCAGCTCTGCGATTTGACGTGCTGATCGGGCACAATGTGCTGACTCGTGCATCGGACAAAGGGGCACTGGTGCGATCGCTCCTGCCTTTACTTCGAGCAAAAGGCGTGATTTTATTGGCAGAAACGATTCCTCGCCATACGCAACGATTGTATCAGTTGGTGGAGCGCGACCGCCTCAAGCCTCGCATCGTTAAGCGCTGGATAGAAGCAGAAGAGGCTATTTATGGGAACCCTGATGATCCGATGGTGAATTGGGATGAATCGGATTTAGAAGCAGTGATTCCGTCGGAGTTAGGAGCGATCGCCCTGTCAGTAGAGCATTCCACCACCTCGATTCAGATTACCCCTGCCCAACTCGATCGCTGGTTTCCACCCCAAAGCTCACCAAGCAATCAACGGCCTAGCTATGGCGAACACCTCGCCCAAACCCTTTCCCCGAAGGAGATTGAATCCATAGAACAGCTTCTCCGCGTCAGTCTGACCTATCAAACGGTATCCTGGACAAGTGCGATCGCCTACCTCACCATCCAAAACGCCTAACGCCGCAGGCTGTAGCTGAGGGTGTCTGGCAAATGATAGGCTGGGTGACTAGGTAAGTTCACACGTTGCAAAACTGCCTTCTCCGAATCTTTATGGCCTCTGGCGTTTCTAAGTCTCCCAAGACCTCATCTCGCACGTTTGACTGGTTTCCTTGGCTGTCCGTGATGGATCGCTACATCAGTCTAGAACTGCTGCTCCCATTCTTATTTGGGGTGGGGCTGTTCACGTCCCTGGGGATCTCTGTCGGCACCGTTTTTGAGCTAATCCGACGCATTGCCGATTCCAACTTAGGTCTGGGCGTTGCCATCAAGGTTTTGTTCCTGAATATGCCGCAGTTTGTGGCCTATTCTCTGCCAATGTCTACACTGCTGGCCTCGCTCATGGCCTACAATCGCTTGTCCAGCGACAGTGAATTAGTGGCTTTACGAAGCTGTGGGGTGAGTATTCGGCGAATGGTGCTCCCAGCCATTTTGCTAAGTTTAGTCGTCACGGGCATTATGTTTGTGTTCAACGAACAGATTGTGCCCCAGGCCAACCTCCAGGCCAAGCAGACCTTCGAGCGTGCCCTGGGTGATGAGCAGCCTACCTTTCAAGAACGCGACATCCTGTATCAGCAGTTTCAACCCGTGAAAGAGGATGACGGCAAGGTGCGCGATCAGCTCACGCGGCTGTTCTACGCCAAGGAGTTTAATGGCGAAAAGATGCGCGGAGTCACGATTCTAGACTTTAGCCGAGGGGATTTAAGCCAGATCGTTAGCGCCGAAACAGCCATTTGGAATCAGGCACAAGACACCTGGGATTTCTACAATGGCACCATTTATGCCGTGTCCAGTAGTGGTTCGTTTAGCAATATCATTCGGTTTCAACAACAGGAAATCCAGCTTCCGCGAACGCCGCTCGACATTGCGGAAAACAATCTAGACTACGACGAGATGAACATTGCCCAAGCCAGAAAAGAACTCGCACTGCTGGAAAAAACAGGAAACGATGCCAAAATCCGAGAGATGCAAGTGCGAATTCAGCAGAAATGGGCATTACCGTTCGCGTGTTTGGTGATGGGGTTAGTTGGGTCAGTGCTAGGAACGAAGCCGAAACGAGCCGGACGAGCTACTAGTTTTGCCATTAGTGTCCTGATTATTTTTTCCTACTATTTGCTCTTTTCCATCACAGGCGCGATCGCTGAAACCGGAACGATTTCTCCATTCTTAGGCGCATGGCTGCCCAATTTGCTGGGAATTGGCATTGGCGGATTGCTGCTCATGAATGCCTCGAATTAGGGATGCTGTAGTACTGAGGACGTTGTTTGCATGTTGCCGAGAGAGGATCTGCTCAAAGGAGTCGAAAATCGAGAGATGGCAGCGAGGGTGCTGGATCGGGCAGAACAGGCACTCCGCACCTGGGATATTGTCCTGACGGATTTTCTCTCCCCTCCAGAGTGGATGGATGTGCAGCAGATGTTTAATCGGTTGACTGAAGTTCACTGTCTACCCTGGGGTGGTTATCCCCAGGCTGAGCGGCAACGGGTGGCGATCGCCCGCTCCGAGCTGCCGTTAGACACCTCCCAGGTGGAGTTATCCGCCTTGTCCATTGCCGGAAATTTCCTGTTTGATCCCGCCACCCATCGCGATTTCCTAGGAGCGCTGCTGGGGACGGGCATTGTTCGGGAAAAGGTGGGGGATATCATCGTGCTGGGCGATCGCGGTGCCCAGGCGATCGTGGTTCCAGAACTAGCGGAATTTTTAGAAACGAGCCTGAATCAGGTGCGATCGGTTCCGGTCAAAACCCAGCGCATTGACTTCAGCGACCTCAGCATTCGCGAACCGAAGAAGAAAGAAATGACCACTGTAGAGGCATCGTTGCGGTTGGACGCGATCGCCTCTGCCGGATTTGGCATGTCCCGCAGCAAAATGGCCGACATGATCAGTGGTGGGGATGTGCGGGTGAACTGGCGTGACGTCACTCAACCCAGCCATCAGCTCAAGACCGGAGATTTGGTTGCCATTCGTGGCAAGGGACGCTTGGAAATTGGCGATATTGCCATCACGAAAAAAGAGCGTTACCGAGTGATGCTGACGCGATTTATTTAACGCATTCTCGGCAGACCGTGTGCCGTCATGCAATGTAAGGATCTTGAATACGGGGTATGGGAGGGTGTGATGAAATGTAGCGAACTGGTGCAGCGGTTATCGTCGGATGATGTCCAGGTTCCAATATTCCTGGCCGATGATCCGGAACTTACGAGCGTAGCGGCTGTCGATCAGGCATCCCCAGGTACCATTAGCTATATTGATGGCGATGCCTTTGCGGATTGGGTTCACAAAACCGAGGCCAGTGCGTTAATTCTGCCCCTGCGAGAAGACTTACAGACAGCAGCGAGCGATCGCGGCATTGCTTGGATTAGTACCCCTCAACCTCGCCTCCTGTTTGCCCAGGTGATTCGTCAGTTCTATACGCCCTTTCGTCCGGCTCCCGGCATTCACCCTACAGCCGTGATTGATCCATCGGCGCAGATTGGGCAAGATGTCGCGATTGGTGCCCATGCCGTGGTTCAGGCGAACGTCACCTTGGGGGATGGGGTATGTATCCATCCCAACGTAGTGATTTACCCAGGGGTAACGATTGGAGCAGGCACGATTTTACACGCCAACTGCGTTATTCAGGAGCGATCGCACCTGGGTGCAAACTGCGTGATTCAAAGTGGTGCGGTGATTGGCGCGGAAGGGTTTGGCTTTGTGCCGACGGCAGAAGGCTGGTTCAAGATGGAACAATCGGGCTATGTGGTACTGGAAGATGGGGTGGAGATTGGCTGCAACTCTGCCGTCGATCGTCCTGCGGTCGGTGAAACCCGGATTCGACGGAATACGAAATTGGATAATCTCGTTCACATTGGCCATGGCTGTCAAATTGGGGAAGCCTGTGCGATGGCGGCTCAAGTCGGTTTGGCAGGTGGGGTTGAAGTCGGGAATCGCGTCATCCTCGCAGGTCAAGTCGGGGTGTCTAACCAGGCGAAAATTGGCGATGGGGTGATCGCTTCGTCCAAGTCCGGCATTCATGGTGAAATTGCCCCTGGCGAGGTCGTTTCCGGCTATCCTGCGGTTCCGAACCGCCTCTGGCTCAAGGCATCCGCCATTTACAACCGCTTACCCGAAATGTATCAATCCCTTCGCCAAATCCGTCGCCAACTTACCCCTCCAGAGCAGTCGGATTCATAAGAGGGAGGAGTTGTTGAGGGTAGGTGAGTGGATGGGTGGATGAATACTTACTTCATCAGGCACTTTTCGCAAGCCTCTCAAAGACACCTATAACCAATCCCGTTATCCGACTTACCTATTTATCCTTGCACTATGGCTCTAGATTTTTTTACGAAAACCAGTGGTACTTGGATTAACGTAGCAACCATTTTGATTGGGAGTGGTCTAGGTCTCCTCTTGCACGGACGATTACCACGCCGAATGCAGCAGGTAATCACCCAGGGGCTAGGACTGATTACGATGCTCATTGGCTTCAGTATGGCCGGTGAGATGCGTGGTCTTCAGGGAGGACGTATCGACGGCATCATTTTGGGACTGATGGCGATGGTTCTTGGAGGACTGCTAGGGGAGTGGGGGCAGATTGAGAAACATTTGGAAAACCTTGGGGATTGGTTAAAACACCAGTTTCAGGGCAAAGGCAACTTTACTGAGGGCTTTGTGGCGGCTAGTTTGCTATTTTGCGTGGGGCCGCTGGCGTTAATTGGAAGTCTCAATAATGGGCTGATGGGCGATAGTACGCTGCTGACCCTCAAAGCCTCGATGGATGGATTAGCGGCGATCGCCCTTACCAGTAGCTACGGAATTGGGGTTGGCTTTTCAACCTTGCCGATCTTGCTGTATCAAGGGGGGCTTTCACTTGGTGCTGGATTACTGGCTCAAGCAATTCCAGATCCGAACACAAATCCTGCTGTATTGCTCACAACCGGGGTTGGAGGACTGATGATCGTCGGTCTGGGGCTGAATCTGCTCGAAGTCGGACGAGTCCATATTGCCTCTTTCCTACCTGCGCTTTTGTTAGCTCCTGTGATATATGGTCTTGCTACTTGGCTAACGTAACAGGGCGAAATACAGCACAAAAAAAGGGGAATAAATTCCCCCCTTTCTGCATATGATTGAAAACTAAGCGATCGCCATCTACGATTCGGCAGCCTGCGGTAACAGTTCCCGCTTCTCTCCGGAACGAATGTAGACCTGACCGTCATCGTTGACATCCACAACCGCGATATCATCTTCCTTCACGCGACCGGACAGAATTTCTTCCGCCAACGAGTCTTCGAGGAGTCGCATAATCGCACGACGCAACGGACGAGCACCATAGCTGGGGTTATAGCCTTCTTCGACGAGGCGATCCTTGAACCGCTCCGTAACTTCCAGCGTAATGCCCTGCTCCAGCAGACGGTTGGCAACTTCCCGCAACAGAATGTCGCTGATTTCCTTGACCTCGTCCTTCGTGAGTTGACGGAAGACGATAATCTCATCCACCCGGTTCAAGAACTCTGGTTTGAAGTAGTTCTTCATGTCTTCCTGAACTAGGTTCCGGATGCGAGCATACTGCGCTTCCTCGGCACTCTCAGTTGAGAATTCGAAACCGAGGCCACCGCCCCCCTTCTCAATGACGCGGGAACCAATGTTCGAGGTCATGATGATCAAGGTGTTCTTGAAGTCTACCGTGCGACCCTTAGCATCGGTCAGGCGACCATCTTCCAGGATTTGCAGCAGCATGTTGAAGACATCGGGGTGCGCCTTCTCAATTTCGTCGAATAGGACAACGGTGTACGGACGACGACGAACCGCTTCGGTCAACTGTCCGCCTTCGTTGTAGCCGACGTAGCCTGGAGGTGAACCAATCAGCTTCGATACGGTATGACGTTCCATGAATTCCGACATATCAAGACGGATCATGGCTTCCTCAGACCCGAAGAAGTAAGCCGCCAAGGACTTCGTTAATTCGGTCTTACCTACCCCGGTCGGCCCCGAGAAGATGAAGCTCGCAATCGGTCGATTGGGGTTCTTCAAGCCCACGCGAGAGCGACGGATCGCGCGGGATACGGCCTTCACTGCTTCGTCTTGACCAATCAGGCGATTGTGCAGGGTGTCTTCCATATGCAGCAGCTTCTCGGATTCGGATTCCGTGAGCTTGTTGACCGGAACCCCTGTCCAAGAGGCCACGATTTGAGCGATATCATCTTCGGTGACCACCGGAGAATCATCGCTACCATCGGCGGACTCTGCTTTCTTGTTTTGAGCGATCGCCCGAATTTGAGCCTTGATCTCCATTTCGCGATCGCGCAGTTCACCCGCCCGATCAAAGTCCTGAGATCGCACCGCATCATCTTTATCCCTCAGAACCTGACGCAGTTCCCGATCCAGTTCTTTCGCGGCAGGAGGCAATTGAGAATTGATCAACCGAACGCGAGACCCCGCTTCGTCAATCAAGTCAATGGCCTTATCCGGCAGATAGCGATCGGAGATATAGCGGTCGGACAGCTTCGCCGCTGCTTCCAGAGCTTCGTCTGAAATCTTTAGCTTGTGGTGCTGCTCATAGCGATCGCGCAAGCCGTGGAGAATTTCAATCGTTTCATCCACAGTCGGTTCGCCAACCATCACCGGCTGGAAGCGACGTTCCAGAGCCGCATCCCGCTCGATGTGTTTACGGTACTCATCCAGCGTGGTTGCGCCGATACATTGCAGTTCACCCCGTGCCAAGGCAGGCTTCAGGATGTTAGCCGCATCGATCGCCCCCTCGGCTGCACCCGCCCCAATCAGCGTATGCACCTCGTCGATGACCAGGATTACATTTCCGCCTTGGCGGATCTCATCCATGATCTTCTTCAAGCGTTCTTCAAACTCGCCTCGGTACTTAGTACC
>JACYMB010000298.1 GCA_015272205.1 Synechococcales cyanobacterium T60_A2020_003
ACTTGCTCTTTTTTGATTCTGATACCCCGTCCGCTTGCGGCGGGGTAGTTCATTCCAGCGTTATACTCTGACCAGTTGCGGATGCGGTATTGAGGTTTCATGGCAGGTTTTATGTGTGATAACTGAAATTTACCATGCCTCTCCCGCCCGCAACCCCTCTTTCATGCAACAACGCCCAGCCTTGATGTCAACAGGGAATACTATAGCGCTAGCCATATTGGTTAGGACATTTTGGTGGGGCGGCGAATGTCCATGTCCTAAGCTAGCTGGCAACAGCTATGCTAGAAAATATCTCTATAAAATAGCGAGCTTGGTATCACCAAACCCGCTCAGTTTTTTGATTACTGCCTGCTTACCTATTGCGAAGGTCAATCATCCAGAGGCTAGCCAAAGATACTGCCAAAGAACTCGATCGCTTCTTTTAGCGCTGCGATAAAGACATCTACTTCTTCACGAGTATTGTAGAAATAGAGACTGGCGCGTGCGGTCGATTGGGCACCGACCTGACGATGTAACGGCTGGGTGCAGTGATGACCTGCTCGAATCGCAATACCCGCTTGATCCAAAATGGTAGATAGATCGTGAGGATGGACTGCCCCGGTCGTAAACGAGGCGAGAGAGGCACGATTGCTAGCGGTCGCGTTGGGTTTTGGCCCGTACACCCGAACTTCAGGCAATTCGTCTAGCCGCTCGAACAGATAGAGAGTTAATTCCTGTTCGTAGGCGTGAATTTTATCCATGCCAATCTCAGTCAGGTAGTCTACCGCTGCACCGAGGGCGATCGCCTCGGCAATGGCCGGAGTTCCCGCCTCAAATTTGTGGGGCACATCGGCATAGGTGGAGTGATCCAGATAAACATCGGCAATCATTTCTCCACCCCCTAAGAACGGAGACATCGAGCGCAAAACATCACGCTTACCGTAAAGAAAGCCAATCCCTGTTGGGGCACACATTTTATGACCCGATGCCACTAGCCAATCACAACCGATCGCCTGCACATCAATGGGCATGTGGGGCACACTTTGACAAGCATCAATTAGCACTTTAGCGCCGTATTGGTGGGCAAGCTCGACGATCTCCTCCACAGGATTGATGCATCCCAGGGTGTTGGAGACATGGACCACGGAAACTAGCCTCGTTTTTTTGGATAGCAGCGTCTTAAACTGCTCCAAATCAAACTCCTCTGTTTCAGTCAACTCGACAAACTTCAGCACCGCCCCCGTACGTTGAGCTACCAACTGCCAGGGAATCAGGTTGCTGTGATGCTCCATCACCGTCAGGATAATTTCATCCCCCGGTTGCAGCGTGGTCATACCCCAGGCATAGGCCACCAAGTTAATTGCCTCGGTCGCATTGCGGGTATAGACAATTTCTTCCCGATGAGCCGCATTTACAAAGGCCGCGACCTTGTTCCGCGCGCCTTCGTAGGCGTCGGTCGCCCGGGCACTCAGGGTATGCACCCCCCGATGCACGTTGGAGTTATCGTGGGTGTAGTAATGATTCAGCGCATCCAAAACCGCAAGCGGTTTCTGGGAGGTGGCAGCGTTGTCAAAGTACACCAACAGTTTCCCATGAATCTCTTGATGGAGAATCGGAAAATGGGGGCGGGTGAGGGTGGCTAGGGTGCGTTCCTGAGTTAGGGTCATGGTTCGGGAGGGGTAATCAAGCGTTAGGTCTGAGCGAGGATCGACTGCGAAAGACGCTGCTTTAGCGAATCGAGCGGAATGGTGTCTAAAATTTCGTAGGCAAAGGCATAAACCAGCAAACGGCGAGCGTCATCTTCGTTGATGCCTCGGCTGCGGAGGTAGAACACTTCATCAGTTTGAAGTTGGCCGACGGCGGCACCGTGGGTACACTTCACATTATCCGCCACAATTTCCAGTTGGGGTTTGGTGTCTACCCGTGCCTTAGGGGAGAGCAGCAATGTCCGGTTTAACTGTCCGGCATCGGTCAACTGGGCGGACTGGGGGACATACACCTTGCCGTTGAAAATGGCGTGAGCGCGATCGCCCACAATGCATTTGTGAAGCTGACGGCTTGTACAGTAAGGTTTGGCGTAGATGATGGCACTATGGGTATCGGCAATCTGGGACTGGGCGATCGCTGTTAAGCCGTTTAGAACCGTTTCTACCTGTTCACCCGTATGGAAAACGTCGAGGTTATGCCGAGAGAGCGAGGCTCCCACGCTAATCGCCTGCGTCATATAGCGAGAACTCCGCGCCTGAGTCACGACCGTTTTCCCAATATGGAAGGCATGCGTCCCCTCTTCCTGTAAACGGGTATGGGTGACCTGCGCGTTTTCCTCTAGCCAAATTTCCGTAACCGCATTGGTGAGACAGACGGCATTCGGGGTCGAGCGATAATCCTCTACGACCGTTAATCTACTGTTGGCCTCTGCCACGATCAGGACACGGGGCTGAACAAAGGTGGGAGATTCGCCAGTCGAAACGAAGAGAAGATGAATGGGAACATCGACTGTGACATTGCGAGGTACCACGATCACCGCAGCGTCGCTTAACCCCGCAGTGTTGAGGGCGGTAAACACTTCGTTTGCATTAGGCTGTTTCGCCAGGTATTGCTGTAGCTTCGGCGCGATCGCCCCATCCTGGAGAGCCGCAGCGAGATGGCCGGTCCATAGCGTAGCCGGAATCCCAGAACGCGAGGAGAGCGACTCAACATACCCTCCATTCACGAAGACTAACCGACTGGTTGCCGCTTCTGGGATATCCCAGGTGTCAACGTCGAGAGGGGCGATCGCCTCTGGGGAGGGAGCCTGAAAATCAATCTCTAATAGAGGAGAGAGATTGGTAAACCGCCACTCTTCGTCGCGACCGGAGGGAATCGCTAGTTCCTGAACCTGGGCGACGGCCTGCTGTCGAAGGTCTTGAATGAGGCGGCCATGATCCGATGCTAGTAACGACTCTGGTACGTCGAGTCGTTGGCTCAGCAGTTGCCGCAGGTATGCAGTACGATTCTGCACCTGTCCAGAACCAATCTCTGCGGGAGTTGGAGAAACTTGAATACTCATTTACACCCCCGCTGCCGCTTCGTCCAGCACCCAATCGTATCCCCGGTCTTCCACTTCCAGCGCCAGTTCTTTGTCACCGGTGCGGAGAATGCGACCGTTGGCCATGATGTGAACGTAGTCGGGAATGATGTAGTTCAATAAGCGCTGATAATGGGTAATCACTAACATCGCGTTATCCGGCGTAGAGAGTTGGTTCACACCATTGGCAACAATCCGCAGAGCATCCACATCCAAACCGGAATCCGTTTCGTCCAGAATTGCCAGGGTAGGATCAAGGAGCGCCATTTGCAGGATCTCGTTGCGCTTCTTCTCACCACCGGAAAAGCCCTCGTTGACGCTGCGGCTGAGGAACGCAGGATCCATCTTGACCACATCCAGCTTCTCGCGCACCAGTTCGTCAAAATCAAAGGCATCCAGTTCGTCTTCGCCCAGATACTTCTGCTTGGAGTTGTAGGCGACCCGCAAAAAGTCGAGGTTGCTAACGCCCGGAATTTCGAGGGGATACTGGAATGCTAGGAACACGCCCGATCGCGCCCGATCTTCTGGCTCCATCTCCAACAAATCCTGGCCTTTATAGGTGACACTGCCACCCGTGACTGTGTAATCAGGATGACCGGACAGAACCTTTGAAAAGGTGCTTTTACCGGAACCGTTTGGCCCCATAATGGCATGGATTTCTCCGGCTTTGATCTCCAGGTTTAACCCCTTCAGAATCTGGGTTCCGTCTACGTCGGCGGTTAAATCCTGCACCGATAAAATTACGTCGCTGTTCTCACGAATCACGTCTCAAGTCCTCTGTACTGCGTTCTCGAATCTCAAGGTATGGGCTAGATCGCTAAACCTAGGGTTAACCGACGCTGCCTTCCAACTTCAGCGCCAATAGGCGATCGGCCTCTACGGCAAACTCCATCGGCAACTTATTAAATACGTCTTTGCAGAAGCCGCTGATCATCATAGATATGGCGTCCTCTGCGGAAATGCCCCGCTGAGCAAAATAGAAAAGCTGATCTTCCCCAATTTTGGAGGTAGACGCTTCGTGCTCCACCTGCCCAGAGCTATTTTGCACCTGGATATAGGGGAACGTGTTGGCTTGAGCCGTGTCGCCAATCAGCATCGAGTCGCACTGGGAGTAGTTGCGCGCGCCTTCGGCCTTGGGACTGATTTTGACCAAGCCGCGATAGCTGTTCTTGGATTTACCCGCCGAAATTCCCTTAGAAATGATGGTGCTGCGGGTGTTTTTGCCCACGTGAACCATCTTGGTTCCGGTATCGGCCTGCTGGTAGTTATTAGTTAGGGCAACGGAATAGAACTCGCCCACGGAGTTATCGCCCACCAGCACACAGCTTGGGTATTTCCAGGTGATCGCCGATCCGGTTTCCACCTGCGTCCAGGAGATCTTGGAGTTCACGCCCTGGCAGAGTCCCCGCTTGGTCACGAAGTTATAGATACCGCCTTTGCCGTTCTCGTCCCCAGCAAACCAGTTTTGGACGGTGGAGTAGTTGATTTCGGCATTGTCCAGCGCGACCAGTTCTACCACCGCTGCATGGAGTTGGTTGGTGTCGAACATGGGCGCAGTGCAACCTTCCAAGTAGGTGACGGAACTCCCTTCTTCTGCCACGATTAACGTGCGTTCGAACTGTCCCGACTCACCGTTGTTGATGCGGAAGTAGGTGGACAAGTCCATCGGGCACTTGGTGTTTTTGGGAATGTAGACAAAGGAACCGTCGCTAAATACGGCAGAATTCAGCGCGGCGAAGTAGTTGTCGCCAATGGGAACCACGCTACCCAAGTATTTTTCAACGAGGTCTGGATACTCCCGCAGGGCTTCAGAGATAGAGCAGAAAATCACTCCCTCTTCTGCCAACTTCTCTTTGAAGGTGGTTGCCACTGAAACACTATCGAAGATCGCATCCACAGCGACGTTGCTCAACCGCTTTTGCTCGGAGAGGGGAATGCCCAGCTTCTCAAAGGTTTCCAACAGGGTCGGATCCACTTCGTCTAAGCTACCAAGCTTCTCTTTTACTTTAGGAGCAGAGTAGTAAACGATGTCTTGGTAGTTGATGGGGGGATACCCCACGGCAGCCCAATCGGGTTCCGTCATTTTCAACCATTGACGGTAGGCTTTTAGACGAAATTCCAGCATAAACTCCGGCTCATTTTTCTTTGTCGAAATCAGCCGAATCACGTCTTCATTCAGTCCCCGTGGGATCACGTCGGACTCAATCTCGGTAACAAAGCCGTACTTGTACGGTTGGTTGACTAGGGTTTTTGCAGATGGTGCCATGGGTGGTGTTCTCTCTCAGTGCGCGATCGCAAACGGTGTTAGACGGACAAAATCAAGGCGCGTCCAGACTAGTACTGATTGATGGTAGCGCGGATTTCTTCGACCGAGATTTCTTGCTTATCTCCAGCAAAGTCATTATCAGGGGTGAGGAATAGCATGCAGTGGCATTCCTTCCGCTCTCGCATGGGGACGCAGGGACAGTTCCAAAAGGCAGCGGCAGCTTCGGCCTGCTTGTCTTCATAGTGACGGCAAGGACAGAGCGGTGCGCCCAAATCGTCCTTATGTTTGGCAAGTCCCTCAATGACCACCGCCGTTACGCCAAGGTCGGCACAGAAGTAGGTTCCGGTGCGTTTGGCATAAGTCTCGGCAAAATTCCGCATTGCTTCGAGACTTTTTTCAGAGGCTTGAGTCGGTTGAGTTGATGTATTCATGGAATCGGCAACGTAAACGGTACAAAAGTTATGCGTGATGGCGATCGCCCATGGGGTCGCCTATATCAGCTTCTCAAAGATTGGCTCCGTTTGTTGCAACTGCATGCAAAGAAAGCTAAATACAGCGAATTGGATAAGCCAATTGATGAGGACTTGCCAATCGAAAGGCGGGACGGTGCCATCCTCTCGTATAATTAAAACAACATGATTGTTGTTTATATCATTATAGGCTACTTTAGCAACATCTCTGTTGTCAAAGTCGAATTTTAGACGATTTCCCAAGCGCTCTGCTCTTCTTTAAGTATTGTTAAACTCTTTTCCTGAGAAGACGATGGCATCCATACAGCACCCTTCCACAAAGCAAGACATTTTGGACTACCTCATGCGGCAGGGGCAGGCCAACGCTCAGGACTTGGCGAATTCCTTACAGATTAGTCCCCAAGCCACGCGCCGACACTTAAATGATCTAGAAGCAGAGGGGCTGATTGAACATCGGCAGGTGCAAACAGGGATGGGGCGACCTCAGCATTTGTATACCCTTAGCGACAAGGGGCGCGATCGCTACCCCGATCAGTATGACGAATTTGCCCTGGATTTGCTCGATACCCTGGCGGAAACTGTGGGTCGGGAGCAGGTTGGCACAATCTTACGGAAGCAATGGGAGCGCAAAGCCCTGGAATATCGTCGGCGAGTCGGCAATGGTTCCCTGCAAGAGCGGGTTGCGAATCTAGTTGCGTTACGAAAGGCTGAAGGCTATATGGCCGAGTGGCATTCGGTGGATAGTCTGCAAGATGTGAGTGCGGCTGGAGCGTCGCCCCAATACATCATCACCGAGTACAACTGCGCGATTTCTCACATTGCCGAATCGTTTCCGAGCGTGTGTGGTCATGAATTGGAAATGTTTTCTTTGGCGCTGGATGGATGTAAGGTAGAGCGGACGCACTGGCTCGTCAACGGGGAACATCGGTGCGGCTATCTGGTTCGAGAAGCATAATTGACAGATTCATGACTCATTTTCAACCGCAGGTCGAGTTTTTAACCCCTGAAGAGAGTGCCCAAGTGGATCAAGCCCTCCTGACGGCACGCGATCGCTTTTCTGCCCGTGTCGCGCTGTATTCATTGCGATCGCTCAAACAAATTGCCGCTGAAACGCAGCAAGAGATTCCCGCCATCACGCCAGCGCAAATCCAGGCTTGGGTGCAGCAGGACACCACCCTCACTCAAGGGGTAGATATAGATGCTGGGTTCCTTCAGTTTTTTACCCAACTGGTGCTGTCATCGCTGAAGCCATTGACCCAGATGGCGGAATCCTATGGCGTGGCGATCGCAGATTTGGATACGTCCCAGGTCATCGCCTGGTTTGAACAAGAGGCCAAACGCCTCCTGTAGGGGCAGGTTTAGCCGACGGAACCGATTTCAGATCAGGAGTGAATAATCAAAACCTGCTCCTATCCATCCCGCAAATCACCGCACCGCATGAACCGATTGCAGCGATTTCACCGTCGCAATCACGGTTTCGGCCACCTGATCGATGTCCTCCTGCGTATTGAACCGTCCAATGCCGAACCGGAGGGATGCGTAGGCCAAGGCTTGCGATCGCCCCAAGGCCGTCAGCACGTGGGACGGGCGCGACTCCGCCGACGAGCAGGCGGATCCCGATGAAACAGCGGCGATCGCCCGTACGCCTAAGAGCAAAGCTTGTCCATCTACCCCCTCAAAGCAGACATTCAGATTTCCAGGGAGGCGTTGAGTCGGATGCCCATTCATGTGAACGCCGCCGATGGTTAAGAGCTGATACCACAGGCGATCGCGCAATTTCGTTAATCGGGCATTCTCGACCTCTCGTTCTTCTAGTCCTAACGCGATCGCCTTGGCAAATCCAACGATTTGAGGGACGTAGAGCGTTCCCGACCGCATCCCCCGCTCATGGCCTCCCCCGTGCATTTGGGGAGCAAGCTGCACGCGGGGATCGCGTCGCCGGACGTAGAGTGCGCCGATTCCCTTCGGGCCATAGATTTTGTGGGCGGTGAGGGACATTAAATCCACGTTTTGCGCCTCGACATCAAGCGGAATTTTGCCAAGCGCTTGGGCAGCGTCGGTGTGGAATAACACTTGGCGATCGCGACACCGTTGACCAATTTCCGGGATCGGCTGCACCACACCAATTTCGTTATTGGCCGTCATCACCGAAACCAGAATCGTATCGGGACGAAAGGCAGCCTCTAATTGCGCCAGATCGATCAAGCCGTCAGCCTGAACGGGTAAATAGGTCACCTCAAATCCCAGGGTTTCTAAATAGCGGCAGGGATCAAGCACCGCATTGTGCTCGGTTTGGACGGTAATGATGTGCTTCCCCTTTGAGAAATAGGCTTCGGCAACGCCTTTAATCGCGAGATTGTTGGATTCCGTTGCACCACTGGTAAACACGATCTCTTCAGGGGTGGCGTTAATGGCCTGGGCGATCGCCTCCCGTGCTTGCTTGACGGCAGCTTCGGCCTCCCATCCGTAGGCATGGGTAATGCTAGCGGCATTCCCAAACTTTTCGGTGAAGTAGGGCAGCATCACCTCCAGAACTCGTTCATCAACTGGGGTCGTAGCATGACAATCGATATAGATGGGTCGTGGCATTAAATGTGATCCTCTTCGTGAAACCTCGCAGTGAAGTGAATTGCGAGAACTAGGTTCATCATAAGACGAGTTTCTGGAATGGTAGGCTTCGAAATGTCAACGAACCTGTAGTCTTAACGAACCTAAAAGATTTGCTTTCAACAGGTTATGGAGGTAATGGTGCGATCGCCAAATATGTCGTCATTTGAGCATATCTTTTGAGCCGGATGGCAAAATCCTTTCCTGGAGTTCCCTATTCTCACCCACTTGGGGCATAGAGTTCTCCCTAGGAATCCTGCTATCCTTAGCGTTTGAACGAGTGCTCGATTAGGTTACTGCTGTGCAGAAAATCTATGTCAAAATCTTGAGTGAGAGGGCACACAGTCTCTGGAGTCTATGGTATTGGAACCTGACCCGAATATTGGGCGCGAACTCGGTGGGCGGTATCGCATCGTTGAACATCTGGGAGGAGGGGGATTTGGTCAAACCTACCTCGCAGAGGATAAGCATTTGCCCTACAACCCCCAATGCGTGGTTAAGCATCTAAAACCCAAGCTCCTGGATGAAATGAGTGCGATCACTGCCAAGCGCTTATTTGAAACTGAAGCCCAAGTCCTTTATAAGTTAGGCAGGCTTTGTTTCATGCAACAAAGCCAAAATAGACAATCGAAAGGCTTGGGGAGGCAGATGGATAAGTATTTATCGCTATGCATCTACTCCATTATGAACATATGAAACAATTTCTCATCTTCCTCCCAAAAATTTGTATCATAGGTTACAGAATTTCTACGGCAATCTTGCGCTAAGACCTATAGGGGCAAACCCCAGTAACAGGTTATTTCACGACAAAGGGGATAGGTTGAGCCTTCCCCATTCGTTGTCTTGGCGTGGTGGATTGGTTTTGTGCATGGGGAATAGCCACCCGATCCCGGCAGAAATTTACCGTCAGAGGATTTAGAGGACTTACTGGTTATGCCTATTAAACATCCATCGGTTGTAGGCTCGTTAGATTCTGCACCCTTAGGGTTTCCCTCATCGGTTGAAACAATTTGGGTCAAGTTAAAAGCAACGCCCTCTCCCTATAGTCATTCGGAGGCAGTACTTCTCTGCGAAATAGCTGAAGATAAATGGTTGGCTTGGGTGCCAGACTTTGGTGAGATGCAGTTGACCTCGGCTCAGTTTGTCAGGGATTAGGATTCGGTGGAGGGGACGGATCGGGCGATCGCCCCTCTGCACCAACGAGACTCACTTGAGAACCAATCAATCCCAGAAAACCTGTACCAAAATGCTGAATTTCCAAAAAATTCGCGTGTTCGGGAGCGGGTTTGTAAATGCGGAACGTCTTCATAATGCCCAGCGTCGCCGCACTTTCCAAGGGGCCAATGAACCGGGTATCCCGATCTAGGAAATGGGGTTGTCTCACCCAATGATCCATTTGGCGAGCATTGAGGAAATAGCAGCCAGAGTGGGGATTGAGCGATCGCCCAAATCGCACCGTTTTCCCCAGAATAGTTGCCGTCAAAATAGGCTGTTCTTGCACATTTTGAAAGGCTTCGGTGGCACGGGGACGGATCTCTCCGTCCACGTAGCATCGGTGAACCGAATGGGTCATTGAAACTTCGTAACGATTGGGCTGCAACAGGTTAAGGTCACCGACCTGAGCATTGAACCAGCCCAACTTGGTAAACAACCATGGATCGTGGAGGATTAAATCATCCTCTAAAAAGCAGTAATAATCGTACTCAGCAAGGCGATCGCGCAACACTGCTTGACACTCAAACCCCAGCATCATCGGCTCGGCTTGGGTGGAGTAATGGGTATATAGGGTCGTTGCAATTGGCAAGTCGTTGAGGAGATGCTGCTTCCCCGTGGTACATACCACAATGTCGATGCTCGATTCCGGGTCGGTGTTGGCGGGAATGGCTTGACGCTGATGGATTTGGATGAATCGCTGGGATGTGCCAAAGAGCTGATGGAGTGCGGTAATGCATTGGGCGATCGCCAGCAGCCGTGGTCTTGGATCTCGCTGCTGGGAGCCATGCTTGCCGCCACCGTC
>JACYMB010000299.1 GCA_015272205.1 Synechococcales cyanobacterium T60_A2020_003
AACTTGCTCTTTTTTGATTCTGATACCCCGTCCGCTTGCGGCGGGGTAGTTCATTTTGTCTTTGGAGGAGACGATGGGGATGATCTGATGCGGGTCGAATGTAAAGTTGAAGTTGACCAAGAAGACCACTGGCAGCGCTTCCTACGGTTCATGCATCGCTATGCGGAATCGAATGGGATGGCCTATGGCGAACCGGAATCATGAGGATGAGGGAGACGGTTTGTGCCTCTACTTGTTGGGTATAGCGAGGCTCTGACTAAACCCGCTCCTACAAGCAATTCAGTAGTTCCAGCAAGCAATGTCTCGGGATGGTTGCCTTAAGTCGAGTGGGAGACTGCCCGACTGAATCAGCCATATCCGTTTTCCATCAGCATTTGGGTAACGGACAGTCGCTTGCTGGATAGTGCCTTGGAGAAGTGACTCAAAAATTAAGCCAATCCGTCATCCTCTGCCAAAGTAGCCAAGCGTTTAGCGCAACAATCATTTCCCGATTTCACACAAACCAGCCATGACGAAGTAAAGCAGCGATCGCGCCTCACCCTATGTCCATTCTCTTAATCTGGTTCGTTCAAATGCGCTGCGACTTCTCGGTACAGATTCATCACATGGTTATCTGCCAAGCTGTAGTAAACATTACGCCCTACTCGGCGATACTTCACCAAGCGTTGCGATCGCAAAATTCGTAATTGGTGGGAGACCGCAGATTCACTCACCTTCACCGCCGCCGCCAAATCGCAGACACAGAGTTCTTGACGGGCTAATGCCGACATCAGCCGTAACCGACTCGGATCAGCCAGCGCACCGAAAAACTCTGCCATCTGTTGCGCCTGCTCTAACGACATCACCTCTGGCTGAACCTGCCGCACCTGCTCCAGATAAACAAGAGGCGTATCGCAACCAGGCACCTCGTCATCTTGCAGAGATTGCGATTTTGGCAATGATGATTTGCTCATAAGCGTTAGCGGCTAGGGACAGAATACGAATTCAATTTAGGGAATAATTCTCATTCTAACATCTAAAATACATGAACATATTTTCAGATATTTCATGATTTGTGTTACAGTTCAGAAAAATTCTCTTTCAAGATGTGCTGAAAGCTCTATGACTCAAACGTCACCGCTCAAAACTCAGCAGATGCAGGTCAGCGGCATGGACTGTACAAGCTGCAAGTTGAAGATAGAAGGTAGCCTGGAGCGATTGAGCGGAGTTACAGAAGCGTCTGTGACGGTGGCAACCGGGCGATTGACCGTAACCTATGACCCAGAGCAGGTGAGCGAGGTCATGATTCAAGAGCGGATTAAAGCATTGGGTTACACCATTCACCCTCCATCCTCTACGCCGCTGAAGACGCATGACCATCATCGCTCTCATGGAGAAGAACACAGCCATGAAAACGGTCATATCCACCATGAGCAAACCAAAGAATATCCTCATGACAATCATGGCGCTGGTGAATTTAATCTCAAGAACGAGCTGCCACCTGTTCTGATGGCGATCGCCCTCTTTGCGATCGCTATTTTGTTCGAGCAACCGCTACATAATACTCCCGGTCACATGGCTGAATTTGCGGTGATTGTTCCTGCCTATCTTTTGAGTGGTTGGACGGTGCTGAAAACAGCCGGGCGTAATATTCTTAGAGGCCAGATCTTTGACGAAAACTTTTTGATGACGATCGCCACGCTAGGCGCACTGGCGATTCATCAGCTACCCGAAGCCGTTGCCGTGATGCTTTTTTTTCGAGTCGGGGAGCTATTTCAGGAATACTCCGTGGGGCGATCGCGCCGTTCCATCAAAGCCTTGCTGGAAGTGCGTCCCGATACCGCGAATCTGAAGCAGAATGGCACTGTTCAACAGGTTTCGCCAGAAACGGTGAAGGTTGGAGACTTAATTTTGGTGAAACCCGGTGAAAAAGTTCCGCTAGATGGCGAGATTTTAGACGGAATGTCCCAGGTGGATACCTCAGCCCTAACCGGAGAATCGGTTCCACGCACGGTTAAGCCTGGAAATCTCATTCTTGCAGGCATGATTAACCAATCCGGCGTGCTGACGGTTCGCGTGACCAAGCGGTTTGGGGAATCGTCGATCGCCAAAATTCTCGATCTGGTTGAAAATGCGTCCAGCAAAAAGGCATCTACTGAAAAGTTCATTACCCAATTTGCCAGCTACTACACCCCGGTGGTGGTCTTTCTCTCCCTAGCCGTTGCCCTGGTACCGCCGCTATTTATTCCAGGAGCAGATCGAGCCGATTGGGTCTATCGTGCCTTGGTGCTGCTGGTCATCTCCTGTCCCTGTGGATTGGTCATTAGTATTCCGCTGGGCTATTTCGGTGGCATTGGAGGAGCCGCCAAACGGGGTATTTTGGTCAAGGGATCTACCTTTTTAGATTCCCTCGCAGCGGTTACAACCGTTGTGTTTGATAAAACCGGAACCTTAACAAAAGGCACCTTCAAAGTCACCCAGGTCGTCACCAAAAACGGATTTTCTGAATCGGAATTGTTGAGTTTAGCCGCAAAAGCCGAATCTCACTCCAATCATCCCGTCGCTCTTTCAATCCGAGAGGCGTATGCCCACCCAATCGCTGACTCTGAAGTGACCGACTACGAAGAGATTGCGGGGCATGGCGTTCGAGTCGTTGTGCAGAATCAAGTGGTCATTGCAGGGAGCGATCGCCTCTTGCATCGAGAAAAGATTGATCATGATACCTGTGATGTGCAGGGTACAGTGATTCATCTAGCCGTAGATGGACGCTACGCCGGATATATTTTGATTGCTGATGAGATCAAAGCAGATGCGGCTCAAGCCGTTCGAGACTTAGAACACCTGGGCGTTACAAAGACCGTGATGCTGACAGGAGACAACCAGGCAGTGGCTCAGGTCGTCGCTCGCCAACTTGGTTTAGATGCATTTGTGGCTGAATTGCTGCCAGAAGAAAAAGTTGCTGAAATCGAGAAACTGCTGGATCGATCCGGTAAGGCAAAACTGGCCTTTGTGGGAGATGGGATTAATGATGCACCCGTGATTGCCAGAGCTGATGTCGGACTGGCCATGGGCGGGTTAGGGTCAGATGCTGCCATTGAAACAGCGGATATTGTGTTAATGACAGATGCTCCCTCTAAGGTGGCAGAAGCGATCAGCGTTGCCCGTAAAACTCGCCAAATCGTTGTGCAAAACATTGTGATGGCACTGGCGATTAAGGCATTCTTTATTGGATTAGGAGCAATTGGCTTGGCAACCCTGTGGGAGGCCGTGTTTGCGGATGTCGGTGTGGCACTGTTAGCGATTTTGAATGCGACCCGGATTGTAAAGTAGATTCGTCCTATCCGGTTCTCCTATTTAGACGATTGCTTTTTGATGTATCTCAATTGGAGAGGCTGTACCCATATCTCCACAGGCTTAACTCCTCTGCACTAGAATGTCCCGCCTATTCCTAAACAGCTACACCGATTTCAAAAATTCCAGCTACAGATCAAAGGCTGAAACCCTTAATGTAGCAACGTATTTGTAACTCAAAACTGAGAATTTCTCCTGCGGAGACGCTGTGCAAACAAAACTCAAAACTGGTATCTAGATTCTATCCAAAGGACGTAGGGTAAGGTTACATCTGCCAACCCCGCCCGTACAGGTGAATCAACTATGAATCCGAGGTTCGGGATAGAGCGTCGATAGAATCTCGCTCTCAACCGTTGCGAGTTCTTCGAGGCGCTGATTTACCGTATCGCGGTCAAAATAGGTTGTTGCCAACGTCCAGTACACGCCATAGTGCCGCGCTTCGGAGGCCATGAGTCCCTGGAAAAAGGCCGCCAATTCTGGATCGGGGCAATGCTGGGCTAAAAGTCCTAACCGCTCATGACTCCGAGCCTCAATCAGTCCGGCTACGAGGAGAGAGTCTAACTGGCGGTGGGGTTCATGGCGACGGACGTGCGATCGCAACGTTGCACCATAGGGCGGTGGGGTCAGCGGTGCCAGAGCAATGCCTCGTCGATCCAGCCATTGATTTACCCGTTCAAAATGCTCTAGCTCTTCCTGGGCGATCGCCGTTAGGGTTCGCACCAGCTTTGCACTGGAGGGATACCGAAAGATCAGGTTTAGAGCTACTCCTGCCGCTTTGCGCTCGCACTGGGAATGGTCGAGCAGGATGGTGTCCAGATGGGCGATCGCCTGCTCGACCCATGCCGCAGAGGTGGGTTTCTGCAAAAACTTAATCGTGGAGGCAGAGGACGAGGCAACCATGAAGATAATCCAACATCACTAGACAGCCATTCTTCAGCGTAAACGAATGGAGCGATCGCGTGCAATGTTCAAGAAACCCCCCCATTCATCCTGCATGACTCGGCTTAGACCAAGGTACTCAGAACCCCTTGCGGACGTACTGTGAGGAGCGGTCGGCGCTGTAAGCCTTCCTGTTCCAAAATCGTATTGGCCGCCAGGAGGCCGCTACTGATAGCCCGTTCCATCAAACCACACGGAAACGGCATCTTGACCCAATCTCCGGCAAAAAAGAGATTAC
>JACYMB010000300.1 GCA_015272205.1 Synechococcales cyanobacterium T60_A2020_003
AACCTAGGAATGGCGGGACCAAAACCCGCTGCCTTACCGCTTGGCGACACCCCATTGCGTTAGCCTTAGTAATCCTAGCAGTTCTATACCGGACTCTGTCAAGGGGGAAACGCAATTTTTTAGTCTAGCCGTTGTCATTGTAATGGCTATCAAGAAATCGGCAATGCGGGTGTAGCAGTAGGTAAAAGCACCAGCGTTGAAGTTATTGCCCTCAAAAGGATGCGCAAACATATACTGCAAGTAGCTAATCAACTCGCCGTTTTCCCCGGCGGGAACAATGGGCTGATGCATGTGAAGGGCGATCGCAAAAACGCCCTTAATTTGTTGCATGTCCCAAGGCTGAGACGATCGCGCAATGGGTAATCGTTTCGTGCTGGGTAGGTAGGCTTCCCATCCTGCAAGGTTAGGAAGATGCTCGATCAGCTCTGGTAGTAAAGGGGGAGCATCTTGCGGCGTTTCAGGTAAAAGATTTGAACTAGAAGAAGGCATGGAGGATATAGAGGATTGCAAGCAGAGGGATGACCAAGGGAGGGTGTACAGATCACAACGCATCAACTTGGATGCATCGTAGACGTCAACAAAACCAAGCTACAAAACGTTAATCATTAAAGAATTCCGTAAGTGTTCATGGGTAACCTAAACATATAGTCCGCTAACGGCTTGCCAAACCTCAACCCCTGTCAAAAAACTTATGGACGGTGCTCACGATCCATTTCGTCAGGCTAATTACCGCTTCCGCAAAGCCGATCATGCCCGCTGGCATCGACTCCAAAGCAAGCGGCATATTCTGCGATCGCAAATTGGGTTTGTGGATTGCGGTACGTCACGCCCGAAAGCTTGTGAGGGATGCGAACACTATCACGGCATTGCGTACGGCTACAGTCGTCTTAATCGATCCATGCTAATTTGTGGATTTCACCCCTACGGCTGGCATCAAGACGATTCTTGTCCAGATTGGACACCGACTCCCCTGAATTCATGATTAATTCAAAAGTTATCTACCTAGTTCAGTGCAATCGCCGTGAATTAAACTACAGCGTCCACATGTAGTGAAGTACACATTTATTGAGCTACATTTTCTTTAAGCACGGAACTTCCCGGATGTTCATTATTCATTGCAGGGTTGCTATAGAGCTATAAACTAACTATCAACGTTCATGGTTGTACGCACCGCATGAAGGAAGTTGCTGGAACACCACAAACGACAGATAGGCAGGTGGGAGATTCCCTCTGTTCTGTGGCGCACCTGCACGTTTTGGTGGTCAGCAGTCAACTTACTCTGGCTCAAGCCTTGTCAGAGGCGCTGATTGGGCAAAACGAGTACCGGGTTTCCCAGAGCATTACCGTTAATGACGAAACGGCGATCGCCGTTATTCAGGAAGAGCGACCCGATGCAATATTTCTATCCGCCGATCCTGGCGGCCTGGATGGCTACAACATTTGTCGCCTTCTCAAAAAGGATGCCAGATTCTGGCGGGTTCCCGTAATTTTTATTGCGACAGAGCAACAAACGTTAGACGGCAGCCTAGTCTTTCAGGTGGGCGGAGCGGATTACCTCGTGTATCCGTTCGATCGCCATGACGTTATGACTCGTCTTGCCCACCAACTGGCCCTTCACCAACAGCAGGCCAACCTTTATCAGCTCGTTGATACCTTAGAAAACAAGGTTCAGACGCTTGAGCTTCAAAATCAAGAACTGAAAGGCCAAGTGGAGCGATCGCTCGTCCAATATCAACAACATGAGCAATTTCTTCGAGAACGGCAGGCCGTGGAGGCTACTCTTCGCGAAACGGAAGAAAAGTATCGCAGTATTTTCGAAAATGCGATTGAAGGGATTTTTCAAAGCCTCCCCAATCGCCGCTATTTGCGCGTCAACCCTGCGATGGCAAAGATTTATGGCTACGACTCACCTGATGATTTGATGCAATCGGTCACCGATATGAGTACGCTCTACATGCAGCCAAAGCGCTATGAAGAGCTAAATGCCTACATCCAAATCTATGATGAGGTGTTGGATTTTGAGTCTCAGGTCTACCGCAAAGATGGCAGCATTATTTGGGTTTCAGAGAATATTCGCACTGTTCGAAATGGCTCAGGAGAAGTGCTTTACTACGAAGGCAGCGTTACAGATGTTACCGAACGACGTTACGCTGAGGAAGAACTGCGCCGTCAGCGACTAAAAGCGGAACGATTATTGCTGAACGTTCTTCCCCAAAAGATCGCAGAGCGACTCAAGCGGGGATACAAAAGCATTGCAGATACCTTTTCAGATGTATCGGTTCTATTTGCCGATTTGGTCAATTTCACGCAGCTCTCATCAGAAATGCCTGCGTCTGATTTGGTGACATTGCTCAATCAAATCTTTTCAAGCTTTGATGAGTTGGTGGAACGCTATGGCATTGAGAAGGTGAAAACCATTGGTGATGCCTACATGGCCGTTGCTGGAATCCCAAGTCATAATCCTCGACATGCAGAGGCGATCGCCGACTTAGCGCTGGATATGCAAGACGCCATTCAAAAATTTTCTGCGCCCCGAGGCAAACCGTTTCAACTTCGTATTGGCATTCACACGGGTTCGGTGATTGCAGGGGTCATTGGCACCAAAAAGTTTAGCTATGACCTCTGGGGCGATACGGTAAATGTGGCCTCTCGGATGGAGTCCCAGGGAGAGGCTGGCCGCATTCAAGTGACGGAAGATATCTATAACGTGTTGCGCGATCGCTATCTATTTACGCCCCGTGGAGCCATTCTGATCAAGGGCAAAGGCAGCATGGAAACCTACTGGCTCAATGGGCGTCGTCCGTCCAAGGGCAAAGCTGACTTAAGTTCCTGAAATCTGAGTCTTCTCCCGGTTCTGTCCTTCGAGGCTTCAGGTCGGAGTTTTGCCAAGGTAGTCAATTACTCCTCTGCCACTGATGTCTCGGCTAACGATGGGTGAACCGTAATACTGGATCTGGCCTGCACCGCTTAGCTGAATCGCTAGGCGGTTTGTTGCCCACAGAACAGCGTTGCCAATCCCGCTGAGATCGATGGTGGCCGACTCGCTTTGCAAGTCTGAGGCAAGATACTGACCCGCTCCCGACAGCATCACCGTTTGATCAACAACTTGGCCTGCAATTTGGATGCGTCCAGCGCCGCTTCCATTGACGACCAGATGGTCTGCCGTGAGATGATCGATAGCCAGGGTGCCTGTCCCACTTACATCTGCATTAAACGTGGCTGAATTTAATAGCCGAGCATTGATATTCCCTAATCCAGATAGCTCTACGCGATCTAAATCCTGAACAGTCAGGTTGAACTGAATGGATCTGGCAGATGCAGGGGGAACGTCCTTTAGAGAGATAAAAAGCACCCCATCATCTACAACGATGTCAAAATCTCGGAGGAGGCTTTCCTCGGCAGACACCGTAAGGCGATCGCAATCGCCCTGGGTAACAACGAGTTCGCCCATCGCGCTAAACGAAACCTGGTGAACATCCTCCAAATCTTGACTGTAAGCCACAAGCTCGCCTGTCCTGCGCAACGAGCCGAAACCCACTATTAAGGTCAATACCAGTAGGAACAAAGCAATGAACTTTGGGATTTTCATAGGAAAGCATACTACCTGGGCAGAAATACCCATGGATAGATGTGACTTCAATTTATGACCGAAAAACCTACCAAACGCAAGCCATATGTGTCAGTTTTTGGAAACTGACCGTCTGACCTTAGGGCGACCTAGATTAATCTATCCATTGCCAAGGTTCCTGGTTCCGTAGAGAATCAAGGGAATATTCAACCATTGGCGATCGCCCAGTTCGAAAGAGTTCTATGAAACGAGTTGTTGATGCCATCAACGTATTGATTAGCATTGCGTTGATTACCTTTATTGCTGTAAGTCTCTTCCGTATTGGGTTCTATCTGTTCCAAACCCATCCCTTGATGTAACTCACCATCCCCATCAACGTTTAGCAGAGTTCTATGGCCGATTTACTTTCCCCCCAGATCAGCGATCGCATTTGCAAGCACATGAACGATGACCATGCCGATGCGATCGTTCTATACGCCCAGGCGTTTGCCGGACTTCCGGATGCGACTGCAGCCCAAATGCGTCGAATTGATCCAACCGGGATGGATCTTGACGTTGAGGTCGCCGGAACCTGGCAGCCTGTCCGGATTGCCTTTGACCATGAACTCCAAGATTCCGAAGATGCCCATCAAACCTTAATTGCGATGGTGAGACAGGCTCGCGTCGCCTTGGCATCTAAGGACTAATCTGGCGATTCACGGGTTGAAGATGTTTACCTCATGCCGCCCCCCGCGAGAAAGACATCGCGGAACATTAAGTTACATTACGCTTCCGATAAGAATTGCCGACCCTATTTTTACTAAATTTGTCGCAAGATAAAGGTGGTGTTACATCGGTAAATGGGAGGAGGTTGCATGGTTGCACTCACCGATCGCGTAGAGCGTCGCCTCACAATTCAAACGGCAGACGTGGCTCAGGATACGGTCACGATTCGCTCCCTCGACTGGGATCGCGATCGCTTCGATATTGAGTTTGGGCTACAAAACGGAACCACCTACAACTCGTTCCTGATTCGCGGCGAGAAAACCGCTCTGGTGGACACCTCCCACGAAAAGTTTCGGACGCTTTACCTGGACACATTGAAAGGACTCGTCGATCCCACCACGATCGACTATCTGATCATCAGCCACACCGAGCCGGATCATAGCGGTCTGGTTCATGACGTTCTGGCGATCGCACCCCAGGCAACGGTGGTGGGTTCAAAAGTCGCCATTCAGTTTCTAGAAAATCTGGTTCACCAGCCTTTTGAGAAAAAAATTGTTAAAAACGGCGACACCCTTGATTTAGGCAACGGGCACGTTCTGCAATTTGTGATGGCTCCAAACCTGCACTGGCCAGACACCATCTTTACCTACGATGCCGGAAGCCAAACACTATTTACCTGCGATGCGTTTGGGATGCACTATTGCAGTGACGCCACGTTTGATGAGGATCTGTCTACCATTGAGCCGGACTACCGCTTTTACTATGAATGCCTTATGGCACCCAACGCACGATCGGTGCTTTCTGCCATGAAGCGGATGGATGATTTAGGCCCCATTACCCGCATTGCCAACGGCCACGGCCCCCTACTCTATCACAATGTCCAGGAACTCACCGATCGCTATCGTCGCTGGAGTCAGGAAAAAGCAAAAGCGGAAACGACGACTGCCGTATTCTACGTGTCGGACTATGGCTACAGCGATCGCCTCTCGCAAGCGATCGCCAAGGGCATCACCAAAACCGGAGTTGCGGTGGAAATGATGGATCTCCGCTACGCCGATCCCCAAGACGTGAACGAGTTGGTGGGGCACGCGGCAGCCCTTGTCATTGGCATGCCCCCTGTCGGCGCAAGTGAAACCAAGGCATCGCTCAGTACGGTTCTAGCCGCTGCCCATGCCAAACAGGCCATTGGACTCTTTGAATCCTATGGTGGCAATGATGAACCCATTGATACGCTCGTCAGCCGTTTCCGCGAATTGGAACTGGTTGAAGCGTTTCCTGCCATCCGTGTGAAAGACACTCCCACCGAAGCAACCTATCAGCTCTGCGAAGAAGCCGGAACCGACCTAGGGCAGATGCTCACGTGCGATCGCACCATCAAGCAGGTGAAATCCATTGATGTGGATTTGCAAAAGGCGCTAGGGCGAATCAGCAGCGGTTTGTACATCATCACGGCAGCAAAAGGGGAACTTAGCGGTGCGATGCTGGCGTCGTGGGTATCCCAGGCCAGCTTCGAACCCCTCGGCGTTACGATTGCAGTCGCCAAGGATCGAGCGATTGAATCGCTGATGCAAGTGGGCGATCGCTTCGTCCTAAACGTCCTAGAGGAAGGAAACTATCAGGATCTGATGAAGCATTTCCTGAAGCGGTTCCCGCCGGGAGCCGATCGGTTTGCAGGCATCAAAACCCGGACTGCCGAAAATCATTCCCCGATTCTGGCCGATGCCCTCGCCTACATGGAATGTACGGTGCTCAGTCGCATGGAATGTGCCGATCACTGGATTGTGTATAGCGAGGTCAATGCTGGAAAGGTGTCTAAGCCAGAGTCCTTAACGGCTGTCCATCACCGTAAGATTGGCAATTACTACTAGGCTGTCGTTGTTTGACTTAGGATTCTGAATCCGTGGGTGTGGTGGTTTTGCTGCCACACCTATTGAGTTTGTCGTTACCGTTTCCTGGTTTGCCCAAGACCCAGTTTCCAGAGTCGCCAAACTATGGTTAACTCATAGGCAGTTCATACGCAGGTCTTTCTGCCAAGTTAGAAAATAAGACCCGCTACGAACTGTGCCATTCCGGGCTAAACACGCACAATCTTTTCCTAGTCGATTGCTTCTACGTATGGAATCATCTTCGCTTGCAACCCAAACGTCATCTAACGGATTAAGCCAAATGAGCACCTCAGTTGACGTATCCGTTGTTGTTCCGGTGTACAACGAGGTTGAGAGCCTGATTCCATTGCTAGAAGCGATCGCCTCTGTGATGCGGACTCAGCCTTTGACCTATGAAATTGTTTGCGTAGATGATGGTTCTACAGATGGCACAACCGATCTCCTGAGAAACCAAGCTCAAGAGCGGAACGATACCCGCGCGGTAATTCTGCGCCGCAACTACGGACAAACTGCTGCCATGGCAGCGGGATTTAACTATGCTCAAGGCCGTGCCATTGTCACCCTGGATGGAGATTTGCAGAACGATCCAGTCGATATTCCCCGACTACTGAACAAGTTGGATGAAGGGTATGACCTAGTCAGCGGATGGCGTAAAAATCGGCAAGATGCTGCCTTGACCCGTCTTCTGCCCTCTCGTATTGCAAACTGGCTGATTGGGGAAGTCACGGGAGTGCGGCTTCATGACTACGGCTGTTCCCTTAAAGCATACCGTTCTGAGCTGGTTGCCGATATGAACCTGTATGGTGAACTGCACCGATTCTTGCCTGCGCTGGCCTACATCGAAGGGGCACGCATTACCGAAATGCCCGTCCTGCACCATGCGCGCCAGTTTGGGCAAAGTAAGTATGGCTTGGGTCGCACCTTCCGCGTCATGATGGATTTGATGACAATCTTCTTTATGAAGAAGTTTTTGACTAAACCCATGCACGGATTTGGTTTTTTTGGCCTTGGTTCGATGATTGTGGGCTTCCTTTTGGGTATTTACCTGACATTCCTCAAGTTTGGCCTGGGTCAAAGTATTGGCGATCGCCCGCTTCTGATTCTTGCTGTCGTGCTATTTCTAACCGGAGTCCAACTCTTTTGCTTTGGCTTGTTGGCGGAACTGTTAATTCGTACCTACCACGAATCTCAAGGACGACCGATTTACCGTGTGCGGGAAGTGGTTGGCTCTGGTGAGTAAAACCGTCCTAAATCCACGGCTGACGCGCTGAGCATAGTGCGGAGATCGCGAGCACAATTTTCAAGGAATAATCGTGGGGCAAACGGCCTGTTCCAGTAATGTATCATTGGCGCGATCGCCCCTTAATATCCCATCTGTAGCGGTTCCAGAACTGCGATCGCACTTCCATGAGCGAGGCACAGTCCAGAGAGTGTCCTGATGATTTCCATCCATTCGAGCAATAGCTTTTAGAATGGTTCGTATTAAGCTACTGGAATCTTAAAGGTTCCAGTATTTTTAAGGTTCCTGTACGCCCCTGATGTGAACACGCATGGCATCACCTCAACCCCCGCAGAAACCCAACGGCTCATCCCCACCCCCGAGCAATGTACCCAATCCAGGTGCACCTCCGGGGCCACCGAAAACGATTTTGGGTTCCATTACCCAAGCGGTACAAACGATGTACGCTCGGGTCGATTTTTCTAAGCTGCGGCTCAAACCCAATGCCCGCGTGCCAGAACTGCACATCCAGGATGCAGATACCCCCGATCCATCCGTATATCCGCTGTTGGGCGATCGCTATCTACTGGGACGCAGTTCCAAGTCCTGCGATATCGTAGTGCGAAATCCGGTCGTGAGCCAAATTCACCTGTCGGTATCTCGCGACAGTCGCCAAAAGAAAGCCCCGTTTGTCGTGAAGGACGAAAACTCGACGAATGGCGTGTACCTGGGGCGTCGCCGCATCAAGTCTCTGCCGCTACGCGATGGGGATGTGCTAACCTTGGGGCCACCGGAACTTGCCAATGCCGTGCAGGTGCGGTTTTCAAATCCACCCCCGTGGTATGTCAAAGCCGTCCGGTACAGCCTCTACGGGTTTACTGGAGCCACAGCGCTGACCGCGATTTGGATTGGAATGGAGTGGCAACGCTTTCAGGTGCGTCCTCTGCCGCAGTCGGTTCAAGGCCCCGTTGTAGTCTATTCCCGTGATGACCAGCCGTTGGTGCCAGAAGCGCCGAGTCGTGCCCATTTGGAACTAAAGTCGTTATCGGAGTTTTCGCCGTATCTGCCCGATGCGATCATTGCCTCCGAGGATTCCCGCTATTACTGGCACATGGGCGTTGATCCCATCGGGACGCTGCGAGCCTTACTGACTAATATTCGAGGAGGGGAAATTCGGGAAGGCGGAAGCACAATTACCCAACAGTTGGCTCGCAGCATTTACCGGGAATATGTGGGCACAGAGGACAGTGCTACCCGAAAGCTTCGGGAAGCTGTAGTAGCCCTCAAGCTAGAGACCTACTACAGCAAAGATTTCCTGATGTTGACTTACATGAACCGCGTGTTTTTAGGAGGCAACAACTACGGCTTTGAAGACGCCGCTCAGTTCTACTTCGGGAAATCAGCGCGGGACTTAAGCCTCTCAGAAGCGGCAACCCTCGTGGGCATTCTGCCAGCTCCCAATAGCTTTAATCCTGTGCAGGACTATGCAACAGCCGTCGAACTGCGCGATCGCGTTCTGAATCGGATGGTGGTGCTGGGCAAGGTGAGTGCGGAAGAGGCACAGCGGGCACGGCGATCGCGCATTGAAATTAATCCTGAAGCGATTAAAGAATTGCAAAGCACGCGCGCCCCCTACTTCTACAGTCAGGTGTTTCTGGAACTGGAAGAACTGCTGGGTACGCAGCTTGCCCGTGAGGGAAACTTCATTGTTGAAAGTACGGTGGATTTAAGCCTCCAGCCCCGCGCTGAATCGGCCTTAACCAATGCGATTGATTCAATGGGGGCAGCTTCGGGCTATTCCCAAGGAGCACTCATCACCTTGGACTCCCGCACGGGGGGGGTGCTGGCCCTAGTAGGAGGGCGAGACTATCAGGAAAGTCAGTTTAACCGCGCCACCCAAGCTCTGCGCCAACCGGGATCAACCTTCAAGGTGTTTGCCTATACTGCTGCGCTAGAGCAGGGTATTTCCCCTAGCACGACCTATTCCTGTAGTCCTTTCGTCTGGGAAGGACAGCAGTTTAGCGGTTGCCGATCGGGTGGAGGCTCGATGGATATGTATACAGGGCTAGCCCTATCAGAAAATGTGGTCGCGCTACGGATTGCTCAGGATGTGGGACTGGGCGATGTGGTTCGCGCGGCAAAGCGGATGGGAATTGACTCCGAGCTAAATCCAGTTCCGGGCTTAATTTTGGGGCAAAGCGAAGTGACCTTGATGGAAATGACAGGAGCGTTTGCCGTGTACGCCAACGAGGGCGTGAGCAATCGCCCTCACACCATCAACCGGATTCTCGACAGTAGCGATTGCGAAAATCCTGACGATCGGTCAACGTGTCGCGTCATTTATGACTACGAGCGGGATGCCGAAGCCAACGTGCCTGTTCTCGATCCGGCGATCGCCCAAACAATGACGACCTTATTACAGGGGGTGATCAGTAGCGGCACAGGGCGAAATGCCTATCTGGGTCTCGGAGAAGCTGGCAAAACCGGAACCACGAACGACAACGTTGATATGTGGTTTATTGGCTACGTTCCTCAATATTCCCTGACAACAGGCATTTGGCTGGGGAATGATGAAATTGTACCCACCTCTGGCAGCGGCGCCCAAGCCGCACAAATTTGGGGAGACTATATGAAACGGATACTGCCCTAGGCGATCGCCTAAATCCATAGACAAAAATCTATCCGTACTCCAACTTTCTTCCCTGGTCATGCCAGAATCTGCGGAAATTTTATAAAGTTTTATTTGAAATGTTAGGAGGCTACTACTGCGATCGCTTGATCCTTGGGCTATGATTGCAGCAATGTAGCGTGTAGGCGGAACTTTAGGATCTGCACCAGCAGGCTTAGAGTTCTCAAAGTACATTTATCAATTTTCTGTTCGGAGACGATCGTGACTATCTACGTTGGCAACCTGTCTTTCCAGGCAACTGAAGAAGACTTGTGGGAGGTATTCGCGGAATACGGTGAGGTTTCCCGGATCAGCCTTCCCACTGATCGAGAGACGGGGAAAAAGCGCGGCTTTGCTTTTGTTGAAATGAAGGACGAAGCCAATGAGGATCGAGTAATTTCAGAGCTTGACGGGGCTGAATGGCTGGGTCGTGAGCTTAAAGTGAACAAGGCAAAACCTCGCGAGCGTCGGTAGTTTCGACGAGTTCATCATCAGTTGGTTTTTGCGTTCCAGGGTAAGGGACGCAGTTAGCACCATCAGGAGTGCTGGGTTCAGCATTCTGGGTTCATGTCTCGTTCTCGATTAGCTCTGCTCATCGGCGGCGGCATTGTGATGCTGATCATGATGCTGTGGCTAGCGGTCACCTTAGCCCAAATCTATGCAAGCATTGCACCCACTTCGCCCATGCTTGCGGCTGTGTTGGTTTGGGCAATTGTTGGCTTGTGTGTTGGCCTAATTGCGGTCGTTTTGTACGCGGTGCTAGGGCTACGGCGTACCTCAACACGGAAGCGCCAACGGCGATCGCACCTTTCAAGTCCTGCTGCTTCAAGTGAAGCAGCAGTCTTTTCGCTGGATGCTATTCATCAACAGGTTCAAGGTATTGAGGATCAGATTGCCCAGGAAGCCCTGCTGGAGCGATCGCAAGAAATTGAGGCACAGCTTGCCCGTGGTGATCTGACGGTGGTCGTATTTGGTACGGGGTCGGCAGGTAAAACGTCGCTTGTGAACGCTGTTTTAGGACGCATTGCCGGACAAGTCGGTGCGTCGATGGGCACTACCCAGGTTTTTCAAGCCTACAAGCTTCGCCTCAAGGGATTGCAACGCACTATTCAGCTCATCGACACTCCCGGCATTTTGGAAGTTGGGGTTCAGGGATCGGATCGGGAAACTCAGGCTCGGACATTGGCGACAGAAGCGGTGATGCTACTGTTCGTGGTGGATGGCGATTTGCGGCAATCGGAATATCAACTCTTGCGATCGCTCCTGGACATGGGCAAGCGGGTACTGATTGTCCTGAACAAAACCGACCTGTACCCGCCGGACGATCGAGACACGCTGCGGCAACGGCTGTACGAGTACGGGCAGGATCGCCTTTCTCCTGACGATGTGGTGGCGATCGCCGCAAATCCAGCACCCGTTCAGCTTGACACCGGGGAAACCGTGCAGCCGGAGCCTAATATTGTGCCGTTGCTTCGCCGCATGGCCACCGTCCTCCGCACCGAAGGCGAAGACTTAATTGCCGATAATATTCTGCTCCAATCGCAGCGATTAACCGAAGAAACGCGGCGCATCTTGACCGAACAGCGGCGACGACAGGCCGAGAAAGTGGTCGATCGCTTTCAGTGGGTGGGGGCTGGGGTTTTGGCGGTGACGCTGTTACCGGGCGTAGACCTGTTGGCCGCTGCCGCCGTAAATGCCCAGATGGTAGTGGAATTGGGCAAGATCTACGGGTGTGACCTTGATTTGGACAGTGGCAAAGAACTGGCGGTTTCCCTAGCCAAAACCATGATTGGGCTGGGGGTTCTTAAAGGGGCGATCGAAATTTTCTCCCTCGCCTTACAGACCAATGCCGGAACCTTCGTGATTGGGCGAGCCATCCAGGGCATCACCACAGCCTATCTCACCCGCATTGCGGGCAAAAGCTTTATTGAATATTTTGAAAATGATCAGGACTGGGGCGATGGCGGCATGAGCGAAGTCGTGCAAGAGCAGTTCCAACTCAATCGCCGCGATGAGTTTATTCGCCTATTTGTGAAAGAAGCGGTCGATCGGGTGCTAATTCCTCTGACCAATGCGGAGGATTCATCTGCCGATCAAGCCTCGCAGCGATAGTGAATTATGGCGTATCCCAGGGCTTGCCTTTGAAACCGAGATCTCGTCATCCAAAAACTCGGTGACCTCTTCAGGAATTGGGGTGATCACGCCTGTAGAGATCCGTAGGACAGTCCTGGCTAATGGTTCAACTCGCATTTTGGTGTAATAGTCCACCTTCGCTTAGCAACTCTCCCATCCAAATGGCTAAGAAATTAAAGAAAAGTTTACATCTGGAACTTTTTTTACTGTTACTTGTTCCTGAATCTTGGGAATACTAGCCGTAAGCAGTAATACAACCACAGATTAATTTTAGAGCTGTTTACTCCCGTCCAGATTGAACCCTAGGTTAAATTTGGAACCACTCACGAACTCACGTTTGCTGCCATCAGTGGAGTTAGGTCGCTCTCCTTTCTCATACTCCTGATGCAGTTTGTCACCCTACCTGGAGCTACTGAGACGACGATTATGCCAGCTAACGCATTTGACGCCTCCTATGATGATCTCTCTAACACCTCCAGCTTTGATGCGGATCTACCTCCCAACTTCTCCGCAGAATCTCTGGATGCCGATCTGCTGGAACTAGAACGAGAGCAAGCCGCTGGTGCCTCCGCCACGAAAGGAGTGAGTCGCCGTACTACCGACTTAGTCAGAATTTACCTACAAGAAATTGGGCGAGTCCGCCTACTTGGGCGCGATGAAGAAGTGGCTGAGGCTCAGAGAGTCCAGCGATATATGGGGTTGCTAGACTTACGGCAAGAGGCTGCGGAATCCGATCCGGTGATGCAGCGTTATGTCGATTTAGTGAATATCTGCGATCGCCTGAAGGTGATGCTGGCGCACCGTCCCTCCAAGGAGCGCTGGTCGGCGGAAGCAGGGCTATCAGTCGATGAGCTTAACGCAGCCTTGAAAGCAGGAAAGCAGCGCTGGGCAGAGGTTGCCGAGTTAAACGTTGCCGAGCTAGAGGAGATCCGGAACGAAGGGATCAAGGCCAAAGATCACATGATCCGAGCCAACCTCCGCTTGGTGGTTTCGGTCGCGAAAAAATATCAGAATCGTGGCCTGGAGCTACTAGACCTGATTCAAGAAGGCACGCTGGGGTTAGAGCGAGCCGTTGAAAAGTTTGATCCCACCAAGGGATACCGTTTCAGCACCTATGCCTACTGGTGGATTCGGCAGGGCATTACACGGGCGATCGCCACCCAAAGCCGTGCTATCCGTCTACCTGTTCACATCACCGAGAAGCTGAACAAGATTAAAAAAGCGCAGCGCAAAATTTCCCAAGAGAAGGGGCGAATGCCGTCCGTTGGCGAAATCGCGACGGAACTGGACATGACTCCCGATCAAGTGCGGGAGGTGCTGACGCGGGTTCCACGCTCGGTTTCTCTGGAAACGAAGGTCGGTAAAGAGCGGGATACGGAACTGGGCGAACTGGTGGAAACCGATGAGAAGTCTCCCGAAGATTTGCTCATGCGGGAATCCCTGCACCGAGATTTACAGCAGCTTTTGGCGGATCTGACCACTCGCGAACGGGATGTCATCCAGATGCGGTACGGACTCGGTAATGATCATCCCTACTCCCTGGCTGAAATTGGCCGAGCGCTGGATCTCTCCCGCGAACGAGTCCGCCAGATTGAGGCCAAAGCTTTGCAAAAGTTGCGCCAGCCCAAACGCCGTAACCGCATTCGAGATTATCTGGAAGCGCTAAGCTAAGCCGTTGCTTGAATTAATATCCTCGCGAATCTCTGGCAGATCTTCACGGATCTGCCTTTATTTTTGGCATCATGCCCGCAAGGTACTCTGCATCAACTGATCGCGGAGTTGGTCGGTGCTTTGGGCAGGTTCGTTGCAGCTTAATCCCTGGCACACAAGGGCGATCGCCCCGGCCGGTAAGTCAGGCTCATGCTTCAGAACAACCGTCGGGACGTACTGCGATCCTAAAACTCGAATCCGATCGGGAGTGGTGCGGACTAACGTGTAGTTGCGGAACCAGTCTAGCGCCACAAACAAGCTGGGACAAGCTTGAGGCGCATTGGTCATGAAAACACCAAACGCATTCAGGGCTTGCTCGGCTCGCTCCAGATAACTGAGATCTTCGGCAATCAACGCCAATCGGATCAGGTTGGCGATCGCCACTCCATTAGCAGAGGGGGTCGCGTTATCTTCGGCACTCCGTTCCCGCACCACCAAATCGGCTTGGGCATCAGTGTTGAAGTATCCGCCCAAATCACTGCTCCAGAGAAATTGATCAAACTCATTTTGCAGGGCGATCGCGGGCGGGATCCAGTCCGATGGAATGCCGAGGGTCAGACTGGCTTGATCCAGATCGAGCAACGCTTTGATGAACAGCGCATAGTCTTCCGATTGGGCTAGAACACTGACTGAACCGTCGTAGTTCAACCGATGGAGGCGATCGCCCACCCGTTGATGCGTCAGAATAAACTGGGCGGTCTGCGCGGCTAAAGCTAGATAGTCTGGTCGGTTTAGGACAGCGGCAGCCCTCGCCAGACCCGAAATCATCAGGCTATTCCACGCCACGATCATTTTCGTATCGGTCACAGCAGGAATCCGCCCCGGCCAATTCTGACCTTTGGCTTCGGCGTTGTTGCGGGCAGGGGGAAAGCTTGGCGTTTCCTCTGGTGGTGTGCCATAGCGAACGGTAAAGAGTTTGCGTAAACCCGATTCAGCGATCGCACTCAATTCTCCAGGCTGGTTACGCTGAAGCACAATCTGACCTTCAAAATTGCCCGACTCGGTGATCATAAATTGGGCGGTCAGCTCAGCCAGTTCTTCATCACTCAGGATGTCCTTCAAGTCGCTATAACGCCACACGTAAAATGCACCTTCCTCCGGCTCTGCATCATCCGGCGTGATAAAACTATCAGCATCCTGCGCGGCATAAAAATAGCCATCGGGCGGTCGCATTTCGCGAGTCAGCCACTGCACCGTACCCGCGATCGCCCGTTCAAAGGCGGGATCCTGCGCCCCAGCCGCGCAGAGATTGGCAAGATACTCCACAATTTGGCCGTTATCGTAGAGCATCTTTTCAAAATGGGGCACCGTCCAGGTGGGATCGACCGTATAGCGGTGGAATCCGCCAGCCACATGATCATAAATTCCGCCCAAAGCAAGATTCAACCCTCGCTGCACACAAACTTTATCTGCTTCGTACTTCGCATCCGGAAACTGGAACCGCACACCGCGCAATGCGGTCTCGGCATAGGGAATCATGGGAAAACTTTGACCGTTACCGCGATGACTCAGAATGCCAGCACAGTATTCCAAGCCAGTCCGCAGCAATCCCGCCTCCAGGTTGCCGGGAGATTCCACGGTTGCAGCACTGTGGAGGCGTTCATAAATTTCAGACTTAACGGACTTCAACTTCGTCGTTTCGGAGTGGTAGAACTGGTGAATCGCTTGGAGAATTTGCAAAAATCCGGGTCTGCCGTAGCGAGGCTCGACCGGAAAATAGGTTCCTCCATAGAAAGGAACCCGATCATCGGGAGATAGAAAGACGTTGAGCGGCCATCCCCCTTGCCCCGTCATCAACTGCAACGCCTGCATATAGATACTGTCAAGGTCTGGACGTTCTTCACGATCTACCTTGATCGGTACAAAATGCGCGTTCATGTACTCGGCGATCGCCCCATCGGAGAAGGCTTCCCCCTCCATCACCGTGCACCAGTGGCAGCTAGAGTAGCCAATGGATAGAAAAATCGGCTTATTCTCCTGCTTCGCCTTGGTGAGTGCTTCCTCGCCCCAGGGATACCAATCAATGGGATTATCGGCATGTTTTCGCAGATAAAGACTTTGGGCAGCAGCAAGACGATTGGGCATGAAGGTATCACTGAACTCAACAGAGCCTCCCACGGAGAACCCTCCCAAAGTCTAGCGCGATCGCATTCAATTCCTGGCAATCACCCCTTGAGAATTTCGTCAACGCTTAGCGCCGCAGCATCGCCCATACAAATCCAGCCCCCCATCCCTACATCCGCGCCATCCGAATCCACAGCAGGGTCATGTGTTCTAAGTGCAAACTCATAGCTAAGTTTCCGGTATCAACAGGTTCCCACCCCAAATCTTCACAAAGAGAAGCCACCACCTGTTTAGCCGCTGGATCATCCCCTGCGATCAGCATCGCGGGTTTTAAGTCGCCATAGCCGGGATATCGGGAATCCTCAAAATTTTCAAAGCCGTAGATCGTAAACGCCTTCACCACCTTCGCTGTAGGCACTAACCCCTGCACAAACTCCGCCCCTGATTGTTGGCTGTCCAAACCGTGGGACAGATTCGCCCCTACAGGGTTGGTGCAATCTACCAGGATTTTGTCGGATAATCGGATAAATCCCCAGCCTCCGCTAAGGCCGCTTGATTCGCAGCAAAGGGTGTGGCTAGGAAAACAACCTCCGCAAGAGCGATCGCCGCTTGGGGATCGGCAACCTGCAAATCTGGATATTTCGAGAGGGCAGCTTGAACGCTCTTGGAATTGGGATCCCGCGCCGCAACGGTGACCTGATGCCCTGCTTTCTGCAAATTTCTCGCCAAGGCTGATCCAACCTGTCCAATCCCAATAAACGCAATCTTCACACTCTTATCCCTCTCGAAACGAAACGCTGTAGACACACCCTAAAGCATCGACTTAACTATTGCCAAGGTTTACCAAAATCCTGCGTCCAGTAGTATCCGTAGGGAGTCGTTCCGCCATCATTCGGCTGGTAGTAGTAACCAATTCCAATCTGAGTCACGTTGGGGCTGAGAATATTAGCGCGATGGCCAGGGCTATTCATCCACTGCTTCATCACCCCTTTGGGCGTTGAAGACCCCGCTGCAATATTTTCTGCCGCATAGGAGTAGCTGTACCCCACCCGTTGGAGGCGATCGCCCAACGATGACCCATTGGAACCCGTGTGACTAAAAAAGTCATTGACCGCCATATCTTTGGTGTGGGCTTGCGCTGCTTTTGTCAGCTTAGAGTTCAGACTAAGAGGTTTTAGACCTGCTTGTTCACGCTTGCGATTTACAATTCGCAATACTCCGTTTACAAGCTTCTTGAGTCCAAGTGTGCGGCTCAAGCCTAAACCAGAACTCTCAGTTCTTACGTCAGATTGGTTAAATGATGAGTGACGACGACTTGTTATATCGATAGAGTTGTCAAATACATTCGCTCTATCCGTTAGTCCCGAACTCTGCAACGACGTTCGGCGCATACCTTGATATGAAGCATTCACAGGCGTTACCCCCTGGTTTAATGAGTTGATCTACATTGGGAGAGGGCATACCAGGGAGTATAGCCTACGCCTATTGAGAAATCACGTCAGTGTTTACAATCTACCAAGGCGTTGTTGCATGAAAGAGGGGTTGCGGAAGGGTAGAGGCATGGTAAATTTCAGTTACCACAGGCGTTGTTGCATGAAAGAGGGGTTGCGGGCAGGAGAGGCATGGTAAATTTCAGTTATCACATATAAAACCTGCCATGAAACCTCAATACCGCATCCGCAACTGGTCAGAGTATAACGCTGGATTGAAGGCTAGGGGAAGCCTCACCTTCTGGATCGAAGAATCTGTGCTGGGGCAGTGGGTGGTCGAGGAGTTGAGCGGCAAACCCGGCGCGTCAGTTCTTTATAGTGACCTTGCGATTCAAACAATGGCGACCGTCAAAG
>JACYMB010000301.1 GCA_015272205.1 Synechococcales cyanobacterium T60_A2020_003
GAAATTTACCATGCCTCTCCCGCCCGCAACCCCTCTTTCATGCAACAACGCCGTACTCCTCTACGAGCTAGGGAAGTTTCAAGGCAAAGGTTGTTTAGTCTTTGTGGCTAGAGACTTCGATCACGCCTTGTAAATCAACCACCATTTGTTTTACGAGGGTGAGCCCTAGACCTGTTCCGCCATATTGCCAGCGATCGCCCTGGGGAACTCGATAAAATTTGTCGAAGATCCGTTCTAGTTCTGTGGATGGAACTTCGCTCTCAGAATTACGAACTTGGATTTGCACGCCCCACTCGATGGGCTTCCACCCTGATCTGAATGTGGCCATAGGGGGGCGTATATTTGCAGGCGTTGGTTAACAGTTCTACCAAAATCCGTTCCAGATACGTGATGTCAGTGTGGATGGGGAATAGATCTGGAACACAATGAATGCTCAGCGTTTGGCGCTGTTGGTGGCATCTCTTGTCAAAGGGTTGAAGGATGGAGGGAAGCCATATTTGGAGTTGGATGGTGGTTAGAGTTAAGTCGCGTTGTCCACTTTCCAGTTGGGATAGATTGAGGAGATTGTTAATCAGGTTGGTTGCGCGATCGCACTCCTCTTGCAGAATGTGGAAGTAGCGCTGGGCAGGATTCGTCGGATCAGAAAAGATCCCCGTTGGTTCCAGCACCATTTGGAGCATGTGTAACGACATTTTGATGCTAGCCATTTGTATGCGGTCACGTCCCGCGCCACACTCAGCAACGATTCAACGACATTCTGGTCATTCACCTCTGGCACGATGCGAACTGGGTAGGAGCGCACCCCATCTACCGTTACTCGATCCAACTCCGTCAACTGTTCCTGAGCGGTGTTGAGGGCTTGAGTGAGGGCAAAATTCCACGGCAACACTACATCCGCAGGCATAAAGAGATCGGCATTGGTGCGCCCAATGAAGGCTTGGGACGGGATCCCCGTTGCCGTTTGCATGTTGGGATGAATGTAGAGATACCGCAACTGTCGATCGAACCGAGCAATCACGTCAGGGGAGTGGTCCACCAAGGCACGAAATTCACGCGATCGCTCCTCTGCCTGTTGTCGTTTCGTGACATCTTGAAACACTAGGATGCCGCCAATCACCTCACCTTTGCCATTCCGAATACTCTCAACGGCTGTCCATCCTGTTAATGCTTCGGCCACCGGATTCATAAAGGTAATTTGTCCTTGGCAATCAGTGGCGATCGCCCCATCGCCCAAACTTGCTAAGGTCGTAGCCAGGTGTTCTTCCGACTGTTCACGCTGCCGTTGAAGCTGGTGGCGATACCGTGAGTCGTCACCCCACCATACAACTCTGTAGGGTGAAAAGGCTTGATGAGATAGCCAAAGGGCTCAGTGGCGATCGCCCGCTGCAAGGTGTCTGTTCCGGTAGAGGCCGTTAGAAAAATGATGGGAACCCGAATGCCGCGATCGCGCAACTGGGCTGCCGTGGCAATGCCATCTAATGTTTCCTCTAGCTGAATATCGATCAAAATCAGATCGACAATAGAAACAAGATAAGGAAGTTGTTCCACTTGTGTGATGGGAGTCGAAGCCTGAATCGAACCACTGAAAACCATTCCCGACTGGAGACGAGGTCGTAAAGTCCAATATCCACGGCGAAGATGCCTCGTTGAACTGCTCTCCTCAGCCAGCTACGCTGATGGCTTTTCTAAGGTCGTCGGCCATCTCTCTAGTTCGTAGAGCGGGACATTCGTCTATCACCAAAGCCATTCGTCGCTTTCCACATGATTTTGCCTACACTTATTTCCTTTATCTAGAGAATCAACCCTACCTTAAGAAAGGAGAGGTGCCGTCAGGCGGTGGGGTTCAATGTCACTGCATAGCAGGATTCCATGTCGTCACTTGCCGTAGAACGGTAAATATTCCTGCCAGGGTGTTTTTTCGATGAGAAACGTGCAGGGAAGGCTGTACAACCGCTCGTAGGTTTGGTTGTTGTGCAGTTCAGGAATTTCCAGCGTTAGCCAAAGAGTAAAGGTAATGGGGGCTTTGCCTGCCATGAAATTCCCGTTGGCGGCTTTGCCGAGGTTGATGATGGGGGCTGTGGCCTTTACATTTCCCCCATCGTCACGGGTGATCAGTTCTTCGGCGGTAATCCGACTTTGGAGAACGCCCCTGGGGGCAATGAAGGTGGGACGCTGCTCTGTGGCTAGATCGATGGGGTACATGGAGGTGAGATGGATGACGCGTCGCGATCGCCCACTGAAGTCATTCAAAGAAGAGCGATCCCAATCCACTTTGATGGGATAGGTTCCCGTCTTGTTCTCAATGCTCATCTCCAGACTGGTAGGAATTTCGTTAAACAGGTAACGATCGCTATCTCGGAAGCCAAAGCCAATGGCAATGGCATTTTCCAGCGCATTGACCTTCAACTGGTCTTGAAAAGCTGCTTTGTCAAACCGAATTCGCACCCGATCCTCCAGGGAGTCGTACGCCTGGTACAGCACCCGACTGACGACGAGTAGATACACCACAAAGATAATGAAATCAACAGACGACATGGAGAATAGGTGTCAAATCAACCCGGAATAATCGGCAGTAGCAGCGTCACAAAATAGTACACCAGGGGAGCGGTGAAGACGTAACTATCGGCGCGATCGAGAATCCCTCCATGACCCGGAATTAGTTGTCCTGAATCCTTCACTCCGGCGTCGCGTTTCATCATAGATTCAGTCAGATCGCCCAGTAAGCTAGCGACGCCAATAATCACTCCCAAGGCCATGCCCGTAATCGGTGAGCCATTCCAGCCCAGAATCCAGCCTCCGGCCACACCCACCATCATGCTGGCAAAGACCCCAAAGACGGCACCTTCCACGGTTTTTTTAGGGCTAATGTCCGACAGACGCGTTTTGCCGAAAAACTTACCAATAAAGTAAGCACCAATGTCTGCCGCCCAAATGCAGCCGAAGGCGAGGAGGGTCACGGTTAACCCTTGCGGTAGGGCTTTGATGCCGTCGAAGGGGAACGGCCAATAGCCCCACAGGGGAAGATTGCTACTCTCGACGGTGCCCAGCGATCGCAGTCTCACCCAGTAGCTGGGCAAGTAGCCCCCGTAGAATAACCCCAGCACCGACGTGGCAATATCGGCGATGGTGGCAAACTTAGGCTGAAACAGCAGGTAGAAACAAATGAGGGTGCCCGCAATCGGCATGACCGCATCGGCCAGCACTGGGAAGGCCGTTGAGGTAATCAGCAACAGCAGGCTCACGACTAAGGTTGTTTTAGCCGCAGGCATGATGCCTTTGGCGCGGGCGAGTTGGAAATATTCCTGCAGGCCGAGGTAAATAATAATGCCGAATCCAAGGGTGAAATACCATCCACCCAAAATAATCATCCCCAAAGCCAGGATAATCGCAACAATTGCACTGAGAAGTCGAGGTAAAGACATAGAAGAACCGGGGAAGGCATCATGCATTCATGGAGGAAAACGATTTAGTCTAGTTTTTCGCCGCTGATCACAAAAATGGGATCTACGGCTGCAAAAACTTGGTGCGTGCCGCGTTTTTCTAAACGGTTAACAGCCGATTGGACGACTTCAACGTTGCGCACCTGCAATTCAGACAAGCACTCGGAAATGGCGTAGAGGGTTTCAAAGTTGGTTGCTGTGGCCACAATGCGCCCATCGGGTTTGAGGTAATCCCAGGCTTCTTGCAAGATGGCCTTGATGGGTCTTCCGCCTTCGATAAAGATGCAGTTTGGCCGTTCGGGGAGGTCTGCTAAGCATTCGGGTGCTTGTCCCTCAATTATGGTTACGTTTTGAACCGAGAAGCGATCGCAGTTTCGGCGGACTAAATTGGCGACATCCTCATCCCGTTCGACCGCAATCACTCGCGCATGGGGACAGAGCAACGCCACTTCGATGGGAATAGTGCCCGTTCCAGCGCCGATATCCCAGAACACGTCATGGCTTTTCAGGCGGAGATGGGAAATGATGAGCAAGCGCATTTCGCGTTTACTCATAGGAATGCCGGGTAATCGCTCGAATAAATCGTCGGAAATGCCCGGAGTGCAATAGGGCCAGAGCAAATCTACCATTAAATACCAAGGTCTAAAGAATAGGCAGGATTGGAACCATTGTCCAATAACGCATGGGCGATCGCCATGCCAAGCAGGTTAGAGTTATGCCTCTTTTATAACGCGGAGGTGCTGAAATGATGCTCCTTCTCCCCCGGTGACAACGCCGCCTGCATCTAGAACGGACTGGAGGGTGGCGATCGCCTCTGGGGTAATCTGCTCGCCCGGCAGCAGCACCGGAATGCCGGGAGGATAGGGACAGACGGTGGTGCTGCTGACTCGCCCAATCGCATCTGGTAGGGGTACAGCAACCGATGGCGCAAAAAACGCATCGCGGGGGGACATTTGCAGCGGGGGGGAAATGGTCGGAAGGGCGATCGACTGGGGAACGGACTGTAGAGAACGGGGCTGCAAACCTTGGAATCCCTGAATCAGAGAGGAGATATCCTGTTCAGTATTCCCAAAGGTCAAGATAAACGTGAGATGGTGCAGTTCCGGCAATTCGGCGGTGACGTGGCAGATGTCGTGCAGGTACTCGTCGGCGGCAAAGCCTGTCCAGCCGATGTCCTGAACGCTGACGGTGAGCCGAGTGGGATCATGGGCGGCAAATCCAGTTTGGGGATCAAACAGGCGATCGCCCAACAGTCGCAGTCCGGGAATGGCTCGAATGGCCTGCTGAGCGCTGGTAGCAAGGGATAGGGTCTGATCAAGTAGGGCTTGGCCTTGGGTCGCCATTTGGTGTCGTGCTGCGTCTAGGGAGGCCAGGAGGAGATAGCTGGGACTGGTGGACTGGACGAGTTGCAAGGATGCCTCCAGGCGATCGCCCCAGGTGGGATGGGTGGATACCGAGGATTGGCTTTGGTGCAGCATGGAAGCTTGGGTCATCGCGCCTAGGACTTTGTGGGTGGATTGAATCACTAAATCTGCGCCGGAGGCCAACGCCGCAGAGGGGAAAGTTGGATGAAACGCAAAATGTCCCCCATGTGCCTCATCCACAATCAGCGGAATTTGATGGGCATGAACCATAGGGGCGATCGCCTCTAGGTTGCTACAAATGCCGTGGTAGGTGGGGGAGACTAAAAACACCGCCGCGATCGCCGGATCTTGCTCTAGCGCCCTTGCCACCTGATCCGGACTAACCCCGCCGGGAATGCCCCAATCGGGATCGTAGTCCGGAGTGAGAAAGACGGGACGGGCACCAGAAAGAACTAGGGCGGCGATCGCTGATTTGTGGCTATTGCGAGGGAGCAAAATTTTATCCCCAGGGGTGCAGGTCGCCAGAATAGCCGCCTCGATGCCGCAGGTAGACCCGTTGGCTAAAAACCAGGTTCGACCCGCCCCAAACGCTGCCGCCGCTAAGTCCTGCGCCGCCTGAATGACCCCAGATGGCGTAAACAGATTGTCCAACTCCGGCAGTTCCGGCAGATCGGCTTGAAAGACGCGATCGCCCATCATCTCGATCAGGCGCGGACTGATCCCGTGCCCCCGCTTGTGTCCCGGAGTATAGAAAGGGGCATCGGGTTGAGTGGCGCAGTGGTGGAGTTGGGACAGGAGCGGAGTAGAGTCTTGCGATCGCACAGGCAAAATTATCCGTTGGGAGGAGTTGAAAACACTTGCAAATTCTAGGGATTACTCTAGGGGAACGGGGCATTCCAAATTAATTTCCATACAAATGTTGACATTGCTCTCTAAATTGGTTAACTTGATTAGTACAAACGCCTGCGCCCCCATCGTCTAGAGGCCTAGGACACCTCCCTTTCACGGAGGCGACGGGG
>JACYMB010000302.1 GCA_015272205.1 Synechococcales cyanobacterium T60_A2020_003
TACCAGGACACTCTCAAGGCGAACCTGACCGTTTTTCTAATCATGCAACAAAGCCCAGCGTATCCATAAAAAATGCTGGCTGTGGGGAAGGCATTTGCTTCAGGTCAAGAGCAGCAGACGAAGGGGCGATCGCACCATGGTCGGTTGCGGATGCATCGACTTGAGTCGCCTCTTGGAAACTATCGATCTGTTGCAGTACAGCTTGATGCACATGCTCAGGTGCTCTATCCGACACCCAATCGGTGAGTGGATTAAGGTTACTTTGGTTTCCCAACGGCGATGCAGCGATGCTGCTGAGGGCAAAGCATATACCCGCAGCCGGAACTCCGGTTTTCTTCAGAGTATGGAAGGTGAGATGGGCTGTATTCGTTGGAACACTAGCGTTCGAAGAGGTGGCGGGTTTCGCAAACTTGACCAGTTTTTCTACGAATTTCTCTTGGCTGAGTTGAGTCTGGAGTTCGCGGATCGCATTGCTATTTTCAAACAGAGGCGGGGAAACGGGAGAGAGATTGGGGGCGTAGGTGTGATGCACGGGGATAGTTCCTTTTCATTCGGATCAGGGGCTTGGATAGCTATAACTTCGATGGCGATCGCTCCCATTTCATGGCTTTTTTGGTGTTTGGTACCGCCAATTCGTGTGATTTGCGTCAAAACCTGACGCGATCGAGGTTAGCAGTCATAGCAGGTTTGAATTTCGAGGGTTCAGTTTTGAGTTAGCAATGCATTGCGAGGTCAACGCCTCCAGCGTTATGGCTGTCATGCTGGCTTAAGAACCTTGGATGAGAAACCTCTGGTACCCAGAAAAGGCCAAATCCGATGTTTTTTCGCATCTCAAAGCTTTAAGTTTTCGCTGCGTCATCCGGATCAGGGATAAAGCTTTGGAAAGACGTTGAGAGGCTTATTGTGCTCCGCATACAGATTCAATGCAGATTTTCGGGACTGTGTGATGGGAGCGATCGTGTACTGTTTGGAGGGATAGGAATGGTAGCTGCAACGTACTGTCCAGAATCGCGTAAGAGTCCCCAGATTTTGGTCTCGATTGAGGAACTGCGGGGGTATTTTCGAAACGCCGAAACAGATTTATATCGCAGTAAAGGATTCCGAAAGATTTTGGCGGAGTTCAAGAAGCAAGGAACGCTAACCTCAGAGGTGCAAGCCGCGATAAAGGCAATGTGCCGGGAGGCTATCCGTTCAACGCTACGTCAGGTCTGCTGCCTAGAGCCGCCGCCTGTGCGGTCAGAACTCCCGATTGCACCTGCGGCGTCAAGTGATGCTGAGCGATCGCCCCACCTCGCCGCGATAACGGAAGGTGTCATTACGCCTGCTCCTCTCCCTCTCAACCTCCCTCCCCTCGAAACTCCTGAAGCGACCGATGGAACTCCAGCGCCATTTCTTTCAGTTCAAGACTTCACCTTTGAGACGGTGACGCATCTGTCCGTCAATCCGGTTAGCGTTACACCTGAACCTTCAACGCTCCAGGGTGTGACCCCTCCCCCGGCGGAGGCAGAGGCAATGGCAGACGCAGAGGCAGAATCCGCCGAGGTTCAAGCTATTCCTGCACAGAAACGCGATCGCCCTACCTTGAACGCAGTGAATCCCGCCTACTGGTGGTCATTGCTGCATCGGCCCAAACCCTATGTGCCAACGCCTGAAGAACTCCGCCAAAGCCAGCTCCAAGCCATTGGCAAAACCCTGCAAGATGCCCGCCTTGCCCAAAATATGCCCCTAGAGGCGCTCCATCAGCGCACCCTCGTTGCTCGTCACCAAATTCGCGCCATCGAAGCCGGGGGTGGAAAGTGGTTGCCGGAAGATATTTATCTCAAGGGCTTTATTCAACGTATGGGCAATGAGTTGGGGTTGGATGGCTTAGCGCTAGCCAATCAGCTCACGCCGTTACCCGTCCCTGACTCCCAGCGCCCCAGTTGGTATTCTCAATCGCCAGCGATCGCTGCCTCTTCCCTGAATCCAACCCAACTTTACATTGGTTATGCGGCGGTTGTAGCGGGCAGTGTTTGGGGCTTGAGTTGGGTGTCCCAACATCCTATTGATGGGTCTCAGATTCCGGTGCTTCAATCCGCTTTGGGTGGGCAGTCCCCGAGTCTTCAGCCCCAAGTCGCCCAAGAAGGACTCAAGATAGCACCGCAGGCGACGGTAGATACGGCAGGGAACATCAAAATTCAGTTTTCTGAACGTCGGGTGCGATCGCCCTTAGCCCCCGAAAAAGCAGCTATGGAAGCGGTTGATTCCCAGACCTAGAATCGCTTAAGTAGAGAGTCCTAACTAAACGTAGCTCTGGAACCTAGAAAGCTCGGTATACCGTTCTCAGGACATCGTTTAATTCAGGTTACCCACTTACTCCTAAGATCTGCGACTTCTGGCCAGCTTCCTAAAAGGAGCGGGTCGGAATCATAGGAGAAGTCGCAGATCTGGTTTCTCCGAACGATCCCAGGGGCGATCGCTCATCGACACGTTGAGCCAGCAGGCTTTGTTGTGCTTCTGTGATCGGGCGATCGCCGCTTGCAAAATAGAAATTGATACACTACTGAAGCAACCCCTTCATAGCGGCACTCCGTATGACTGTTGCGAAACCTGCATCACTGACGCTAGAAGAGTTTCTGCAATTGCCAGAAACAAAGCCTCCTAGTGAATATGTCAACGGTCAAATCATCCAGAAGCCGATGCCCAAAACCCGTCACGCAAGGCTTCAGGGAAAGTTGATCGAGGCAATTAACGCAGTCACCGAAACCCAAAAGATCGCCTATGCGTTTCCAGAACTTCGCTACACCTTTGGCGATCGCTCCATTATTCCCGACATCTCTGTATTTTTGTGGCAGAGTATCGCCCTTGATGAAAATGCAGAACCGTTAGACACCGTTCTTATTCCCCCCAACTGGACAATCGAGATCCTTTCACCCAATCAAAGTTCCAATCACGTGACTGGGAATATCCTGCACGGCCTCAATTACGGCTGCCAGTTGGGCTGGTTGATTGACCTTGATGATCGTTCGGTGATGATCTTTCAACCGCAACGACAGCCAACGCTGCTTTATCAAGACGATAGGCTGAGGGTTTTAGACGAAATTGAGCTAGAGCTTACCGTAGTCCAGCTCTTTGGCTGGTTAAAAATGGGCGTAGAATAAATCGCTTGACTCTGGATTCTAGAAGGGTAATCCTGTTGCGATCACCCTTCTCTAATCAGCACGGGCGATCGCACTTCAACTTTATAGGTGAGATAGAATGTTGGGGCTTGAAGTATTCATTCACCTATAAAGGAGCGCACAGAGGGAGCCTTGGATGCGACTAAAAGAACAGAAGCTAGGAAATATGGGCTTGGGTCATACTCTCTTCTCGCCCTGGAAGCTTTGGACAATTATAGCAGTGATTTTCATATCTATTCTGCTGTCAAGTTGTAGCAGTAATACCTCAGATTACAAGACTAGCTTGGGCGATCCATCTCTTTATAAAGAGCTTTATAATAAACGTGCTAAAGAGTATGAATCATTAAGAAGAAAGCTTGAGAATGCTAATAATGAAGTCTTGAGAATGAAAGAAAGATATGCTGCGTTAAGGGCATCAAAGGAAGGCAATACAGCTTTGTTAGAGAGAGAAAAAGAACTAGATTTAAGAGAAAGAAATCTATACGAGAGAGAAGAAAAACTAAAACAGGAACAAGAAAAGATTGACAATGCGACTTCTGATATCTTTGATAGATCTATTGAAAATCTTTTAAGAGAAATTAAAAGCAAAAATACTCAAGTTGGAACTTTAATATTAACAACTATCATATTAGTCGTTTTTATAATATTTTTATTGCTATACATATTTCTCTACAGCTACGGGATTCTTGGTGAAAGATCTAGAGTCATGCCGATGTCCATTGTCAATATCTCTGAAGTGGAGGGGGATTCTCGAATTTTGAAATCGACTGAGAAATTGCTACCTGAGACTTCAGAGCCTCAAGATGACAATGAAGAATAGAGCGATCGTCTTTGTGGAAGGTCAATGGTTGGTTTCGTCAACTCAACCAACCTACAAGTGTAATCGCACTACAGGATCTGTATGAGCTATTGCTCGAGTCGGTACGGGAATCACTCTCTGTTGACACCTCAAAAACCAGAGAAGTATAATCAGAGACAAGTATATTCTAGAGGCATTAGTCCAATGAGTAAAATCGAAGGAGCAAAAGCAACAGCAGCAGGAGTGGCAGGAGCAGCCGCCGGATATGGAGCTGTTGCTGCAACAGGTGTAACTGCTGCTGGGATGGTTGGCGGTGGTGCAGGTTTTGGAGCAGCGGCTGGGCCTGTTGGTGCTGGAATAGGTGCATTGGCAGGCTTGGCTGCTTATGGCATATATCGTGTTCTTAAGGTTTAATTAAATTAATCTAGTTAGTTTTATGCTGGTAATGCAATAGTTGCTACCTCTTGATGAAAGTGGTTAGTTACTTCTGATTACCAGTCTTTAGAGTGTTCACTTGTTATTAGTTTCCTAACTGGTCAGGTTGCAAAACAATCAGTGTAGTCCTTCCATTGCATCAGCGATGCATCAGCGAGGTGATTTATGGGGCCTTGGTTAATTCCCCTTGCAGTAATTCCCCTTGCAGGGGTCGCAATCGGCGTAGCATCTACGTTGCTACGTGACTCTCGTGATCCCAATAAGTGGTATGGGAAGATGGTATGCAATCGATGTGGTTATGATTGGCAGGCTAGGCGATCAACGCCATCTGCCAGATGTCCTAAATGCTCGTCCAAAGACGTTAATCCTATAAACGGGTAGTCATTTTCCTAGCTTAGAAACTAGTCGCTTAGTAGCTAGTAGTAGCGCATCTAGTCTAAGGCGATGAGTAAAGCAATCCGTCAAACAATTGATTTTCTGTTTAAAGGGCACGAACTTTATCCACTAAATTAGCTTGGACGCAGTATTACGCTAGCAACTCAGCAAACATCGCATGAACCGCTTGCTATGCCTTGGTTTCCAGTCAGTGCCAGTCCGTTCT
>JACYMB010000303.1 GCA_015272205.1 Synechococcales cyanobacterium T60_A2020_003
TGAAATTTACCATGCCTCTCCTGCCCGCAACCCCTCTTTCATGCAACAACGCCACATAATCTTACAAAGAATCTACAAAAAAAGATATCAGAGTAGAGAGTTGCCCAATCTCCTTGTCATACGGTATCAATCTTTCTAAATGGAGCTTCTATCTCTAAGCCTTGCTGCATCAACTCTAGGGGTATCTCTAGTTCTTGAGTATGATAATTTGAAGGGACTGAAGGCGCAGGGGAAAGGTTGGGAATGAACCGTTGAGTTCGGTGGCGTGGGAGTCTGATTTGTTTGATATGAACTGTCGAGTTTTAGAAAGAAAGATTCGGTATCGTGGTAGAGATATCGTGGTTGGTATCCGACTCAGAGGGGGGATGAAGCGTTTATCGTTCGATGTAATCTGTAGATTGATCGTTTTCTCAGAAGCCTTATTTCTGCTGAGTTGCAACAATTCCTCTAGCCCATCTGTACCGATTTCGTCCCAGCCTCCAACGCGTGAGCCGTTTTCAACGACGTTCGTTGATACGACATTACCCATGGCTGCGGAGAGGGCTCTTGATACAGCCACCGTTGTTTCTGTTGGCGATGGGGATACCCTCAGAGTTGATCTGGAGAATGCGGTGATTACGGTTCGGCTGGCCTGTATTGATGCGCCGGAAACGACCCAAGTTCCTTGGGGAAGGTTGGCAACCGATCGACTCGCTGAGATGCTACCACGGGGACAGATCGTACAGGTACGCCAAGTTGGACGCGATCGCTACGGTCGCACGGTCGCTGAACTGTATTTGGACGGGGAATCTATAAATTTAAGGTTGGTTTCAGAGGGGGTTGCCGTCGTCTATCCGGAATACTTGGCCAATTGTGCAGACACCCAAGACCTCTATCTTCAGGCAGAAGCGATCGCCCAATCTGCGCGGATTGGCTTTTGGGCAGACGATAACCCGATCATGCCGTGGAATTTTCGCAGAGGCGTTCCCTCGCAATCTCCGTCTGGCGTTGGTGCACCCCCTCCTATCGAGAATTTCCCTTCACAATCCATCCCGTCCCCAGACTCGCAACCGTCACCATCCTCCTTACCGATGTGTGTACAGTCAGACTGTGACTGTGCCGATTTTGCCACTCAAGCAGAGGCTCAGGCCGTTCTCAACGCCTTTCCAGGAGATCCCCACCGCTTAGATGGCGATCGCGACGGCATTGCCTGCGAGAGCTTGCCTTGAATCCTCTAAATACCAATTCCAAAAATTGGGGTTACAGATGGGGGTTCAGGGGGGCACCCCCTGATGAGGGATCAGTCCCCCATACCCCCTCAATCTGTAGCAGGGTTTTAGAGAATTGGTATAACAAGACAGGATGACTTCGTTGATTCGCTACGCTTCGTTAACGTTTACGCCATCACCCTCCATTTCAGAGGAGGATGGAGGTAGAGAGATGTGGAGTACTGTGGCTCATGAATCAACAACGCCTGCGAGCCTATATCAACCTCATTCAGCAGTTACTAACCTGTCCCAGTGGAGAAGAGTGGATTCTCCTCCGCCAGCATGAAACCTTAGTAACGCCCGAACTGGTGCAAGTAATGGAACAGGTCGCCACGCAACTTGCCAGTCAAGGGAATGTAAAAGAAGCAAAGTTTCTCCACAATCTGGCGGGTCAGATCCATCATTTATTCGTGGCGCAAACGGTGCCACCCGCTGGTGAGGATGAGCAGAGTCAAGCCTATATTGAGCTGATCAAAGCGCTTTTAGAATGTCCGCAAGGGGAGGAAGGAGAGTTATTGGCCGCGCATCAAGAGTTGATTGGGCCGGGACTCGTCCATACGATGCACCAAGTGGCGAGACAACTGGCGGCGGGAGGCGATCAAGATGCGGCTCAGTATTTGCAATTTTGGGCCGGAGAACTGAGCAAGATCTGGCTACAACAGCATGAGTTCCAGCCGCTAACCCAGCAAAAGCCAGTTGAGGAGTCCTCCTCTCGTGCTTCGATGGCAACTCCACCTGAAGCAGCTCAGCAAGCGCGATCGCCCCTCCATCCAGAATCCCAGGCATCCTCTCCCCCTGAAGTCCCGGCTCCTGAAGAAGAAGACTTTTGGGCGGAACCCGTAGCACCATCGGCGCAGGCAGCACCAACGGAAGTCCTGGCTTCCCCTGTCCCATCTCCTGCCCCGAAATTCAGGGAATATCCTGAACCAGAACGAACCGATCGATCACCCTCCATGGACGAAATGAATCGCCATTTAGAGGCGATCGCCACTGCTCTAACACATATCAGTGCAAGCTTAACGCCAATTCCGCCGCCGCCCAGCGATCCCCTGTGGTACATGGACGTGCTGGAACGGGCTTATGCTGGACAATGGATACTGACGAGTGGCGAAATTCAGCAGTTAATTGGTGTGAAACCGTCCTGTCCTCGAGATAGCAATAGGTTTCAGCGAGGCAGTTGGATTTTTGTCAAAGCCGGGAAATTGGGTTCCCAAACCGCTTGGCGGGTGGAAAAAGAGAAAGGGGCGTAGGGGCGGGTTTCGCAATCAAACTCCGGTAGGGAACAAGGTCTATCATCTAAACCCGCCCGTACCTGTCCTCATTTATGGGAAGAAATCATTCCTGGTCTAAGCTTCTACCCGTTCCGCAAGTTCCAGCCAGCGTTCCGTCGCCGTTTCGATTGTCGTCGTGAGTTCGGCCAATCGCTCGGTCATCTTTTGCAGTTGCGTATAGTCGCTGGGTGGGTTGATATACATCTCTTTTTCCAATGCCTCCCGCTCAGCTTCCCATTCTGGAATCCGGGTTTCTAATTGCTCATACTCCCGCTTTTCCTTAAACGTAAGCTTCCGAGATTTTTGATCGTCGCTTGGTTTGGAGCGAGGATTGGATTTTTGGGGTGTGGGTGTAGCGTCTCGAACTCGCTCGGCTTCGGCCTCTTCTGCTTCCTGCCGGAAATCGAGATAGATGGAGTAGTTGCCGGGATACTGACGGATTTCGCCACCGTCCTCAAAAGCAAAAATGGTGTCTACGGTGCGGTCTAGGAAATAGCGATCGTGAGATACGACAATGACGCAGCCGTTGAAGTCTTCAAGATATTCTTCCAACACGCCCAACGTTTGCACGTCGAGATCGTTCGTGGGTTCGTCCAAGATCAGCACGTTGGGGGCTTGCATCAAGACGCGCAGCAGAAAGAGGCGGCGTCTTTCTCCCCCGGATAGCTTATGAATGGGTGCGTATTGCTGATCGGGCGGAAAGAGAAACCGTTCCAGCATTTGGGATGCTGTGATCACGCTGCCATCCACAGTTTTGACTAATTCGGCAACTCCTTTTAGATATTCGATCACCCGCTGATTTTCGTTGATGTTCACGTCTTCAGAGTACTGATCAAAATATCCAATGTGAATGGTGCTGCCAATTTCGACCGTACCGGAATCGGGTTCAACCCGTCCGGTAATGATGTTCATGAGCGTGGATTTTCCAGAGCCGTTGCCGCCAATAACCCCAATCCGGTCTTCAGGATTGAAGAGATAGGTGAAGTCTTTAATCAGAGTGCGTCCGTCGTAGCCCTTGGAAATGTTGTGAAGCTCGATTACTTTTTTGCCAATCCGACGTCCCACGGTGGAAATATCGACTTTTCCCTGCGCCTGCTTGAACTCCTGTTCCTGCATCTTGTGGATGCGATCGATCCGTGCCTTTTGTTTCGTGCTACGCGCCTTTGGCCCTCGTTTGAGCCACTCCAACTCTCGCCGCAGCACGCCTGCATGTTTGCGTTGGCTACTGAGGGCGGATTCTTCAGCCTCCGCTTTTTTCGTTAAGTAGTAGGCGTAGTTTCCGGAGTAGGCATAGAGATCGCCGCGATCGACTTCAAGGATGCGGTTCGTCACTTGATCTAGAAAATAGCGATCGTGGGTAATGAGCAACACGGCACCTGGATAGCGGTTGAGATAGCTCTGCAGCCATTCCACGGAGAGGGCATCCAGGTGGTTGGTGGGTTCGTCCATGAGCAGCACGTCTGGTTCGGATAGGAGGGCTGTGGCGATCGCAATGCGTTTACGGTAGCCGCCCGATAGGGTGGCAATCTTAGCGTCAAAATCCTCAATCCCCAGCTTGCTCAGGATGACCTTGGCCTTAGTTTCCAGTTCCCAGGCATTGGCGGCTTCGATCCGTTGAGATATGCGCGAAAGTTGAGTCATTAGGTCATCGGTGTTGCCTTGACCGTGGGCAAGCCGACTCGAAATCGCCTCGTATTCCCGAATCAACGCCATTTGTTCACCACTATCGGCAAAGACCTGTTCAAGCACGGTGTAATCGTCGTTGAGGTCGGGCTGTTGGGGCAGGTAGACAATCTTGGCACCAGAGTTGACCCACAGGTCGCCACCGTCGATCGGCTCTAGTCCGGCGATCATTTTCAGGAGGGTAGATTTCCCCGAACCATTGGTGCCGATCAATCCAACTTTATCCCCTTCTTCCAAGGTAAAACTAGCATCTCGCAGGATTTCCTTGATGCCAAAGTCTTTTTTGAGCGATCGCACGGTGAAGATAGTCATAGCCGGAGGGGGTATTTATGTCGAGATGATTAATATCAAGTCCTGAATCTATGATCCATTCTAAGGAGGGGCGGGTTGCAGACAGCCCTTAACGCGTATCGGAGTTCAACAGCAAAACCCGCCCGTACCCATAATCGGGTTGAGAAAAGGGCATAGGGCCAATCGGGATTGCAGACTTGGGAGAACCATTCCACCACCATTATTTATCGCGGGACAGGAACCTGACCCAAAATTGATCGAATTACATCATCGACCTTCAAGCCATCCAACTGCGCTTCGGGACGCAGGATCAGACGATGGCGCAGCAGGGGAGGGGCGATCGCCTTAACGTCATCAGGGGTCACAAAATTTCGACCCGAAAGCCACGCATGAGCCTTACTCGCTTGCAGCCACGCCACCGCCGAGCGAGGAGAGCCACCCAACGCTAAGTCCGGATGTTGTCGGGTGCGGTGAACCAACGCCAGAACGTAATCCAAGGTTGGGTCGGCACATTGAACGGCTGTCACCGCTTTCCGAGCATGGAGAACCTGATCGACGATAGCAGTTGGGGGAATTTTAGCCAAATCTGAGCGGCGGTTTGTCCGTCCTGCTTGCGCCGCCAGGAGCATTTGTTTCTCGGATTTGGCATCGGGATACTCAACCACCAGCTTGAATAGAAAACGATCGAGCTGGGCTTCAGGTAAGGGATAGGTTCCTTCAAATTCCAGCGAGTTCTGGGTGGCGATCACCCAAAATAGCTCCGATAGGGGTAGGGTTTGTCCATCAAGGGTCACCTGCTGTTCCTCCATCGCCTCTAAGAGGGCGGACTGGGTTTTGGGTGGCGTGCGGTTGATTTCGTCCGCGAGGAGGATTTGGGTAAAGACTGGGCCTCGCTTCAAGGTAAAGCTGCGGGTGTTGAGGTCAAAAATACTGGTTCCCACAATGTCCGATGGGAGAACATCTGGCGTAAGCTGAATGCGGCGAAACTCGGCTTTGATGAGCTGCGCTAAGGCTTTCACCATTAGGGTCTTCCCCGTTCCCGGCACTCCTTCCAAAATCACATGCCCCCCAGAGAGCAGCGCCACCATCAGTTGCCGAATCAAAACCGATTGCCCCACGACAATTTGTCCAAGGCTTTTCTCTAATTGTTCAAAGATTGTTGTTGATTCATCCACAGTGTGACCGTACTCCCACAGTTAAGAACGTAAAACAGGGTGTGATTGGGGTTGTGCCTCGACGTTTGCGAGCGTCGGCGATCCTCGTTCGGGCAGATGATGGCGGATCTGGGCGATCGCCTCTAGCCACTGCTGTAGCTCTACCTCGGTCATTGATTTTCTCACAGGACGTGAAGAGGACAGCAGGGGATGCAGATCATCGGGCGATCGCCCCGTTTGTGCCTCCCATGCAGCCTTTAGCGTTTCTGTTTCCAGGGGCGTATCTCCAAACCCAAGCGATCGCTGCACATTGAGTAATTCAGCCTTTTTCAGCGTTTCTACGGCAAAATCGGTGCAGTTCGCTTTTAGCAGAATACTGGCTAGGGCGTTGATATAGCTGCGATTGTTGTCTTGGGTAGGATGACGAAGCTTATCCTCAGGGCCAAGCCGTCGATTAAGTCCCCAGATCAAGAGCATCAGGACGCCTACCCCTTGCAGAGCCAAGATTGACAGCGGAGTTTCCCAGAGATATGCCCCTAAACTGCCCCCGGTCTCTTCGGTAATCGTGTCATCGTCCTTATAACCATGCAAATACTCATCGACGTAAATCGGATGCCCAATATTCTCCAGTAACGTTGCCAAGAATTCAAAGTTTCCCGGCTCGTTCTGGTACGCATTAGCGGCAAGGTGGGGCGTCACGACAAAAATGACCCGTCCCCTGCCGATCGTTTCCTCCCAGGCGATCGCCCCATACGGGTCTTCGAGTAATGCCTTAGGCTTGGCCTCCTCCAGACCTTGATAGGTGAGGGGAAACGATAGGGAATGGCGGCGGCGCGTTTCGATCACGACCTTTCCCTGAGGACTGGCGATGTCCGACCGAAAGGGGGCGTTGGTTATACGGGTACGCATCCCAACCTGCAGTAGAACATTGCCTTGGCTAATCCATTCGCGATCGTAAACAATGGGCGATGGCGATGGCATAAAGTCGGTCTGAATTTGCAAGAGTGTTATTGGAGTCTTAGGTCGATCTTTCTTCCGGCTTTCTGAGGTGCTTAAAAAGACATCCGTAGGTTTTTCCCACCGTTCAACAGGAGTACCGCGATCGCCCATGTAGGCATACCAGGCTCCGTAGCCACTGGGATTACGACTGTAAGTTGAACCCGTGCCCAGATTGTTTTGCCGGGGAGCAAGGAATATGGTCAGAGCAAGCAGCGCCAGCACAAACAGCGCAAGTCCGACCCCGTAGCGCTTACGACTATTCATGGGCGATTTAACTCATCGTAAGCTTGCCAGCAGCGATCGCACTCCTCCGCAGAGATTTGAGCTTGACCAAAGCGGAGGCGTTCGTGAGTGCGGATGATGAATTGATAAGGATTAGGGCGATCGAGGTGGCACGTTAACGAGAGATATTCGCCATCGGTGCGACTGGGATCGAGGGGAATCAGATTTTGCTGATCGAGATGATGTAAAACGGCCATATAGAGCGCATGACACGCCTCACCGTACTGTCCCCGTTGCTGAGCTTGGCGCGATCGCGTGAGCCAATCAGACATGGTCAGCGATGGTGTGACAGCCTCAGAGGCTTGGAGTTGAGTGGGAAAGAGAGAGTCTAAAAACGGGCGCATGTAGGGACGCAGCAGCAGATAAAGCCAACGCCCAACGATGATCACCATCCCCGTCAGAATGATCCAAAATAAAAGGCGCGAAATCCACTCAGGAGGAGCGCTAGGGTTCGGGATATCGGGGCCACCTCCCCACAGTCCTTCAAACCCTTCACCCACCCGCTGGGAAAATTTCTGGATCTCCCAGGGAATGCTATGTTCTTGAAACTCGCCTGCTGCCACGCCTGTATCCTGTGAGCGGTGTTCCTCTAATAGTAACCTGCTCTAAAAATAGAACCAAGAGCTCCGGTTTCTGTTACTCACACAATTTATGACGGACAGGCTGCACTCTCCCGCACCGTAGATTTTTGCTGTGCATCGTTAGCCGCTCGCAGTTCCAGATAGTGGTATAAGTACTCGGTGATTATGCCGTGCAGCATCAGATTTCGGGCGGCAGCAAAGGGACTGTTCGGCGCAAGGGGGTGGCGATTGGTAATGACATGATTCCAGTTGTAATCGCCCGTAACGGTGCTGACGTAGATCCCAAAGTTTTCATCAAATTGGAGGGAGACCACGGCACGGAAAAACTCATCGCTGGTGAGGCAAAGGGAGTAGAACACCTTAAACAGCTCGATCGCGGATTCCAGATCTAAAATCTGTGTCCATTTCCGGTTTGAAACATCGATATCTAAGTCCACAGGACCAGCCCTCTAAAGGTTATTTGAGAGCTTCTTAACATTTTCTATCATCCTTGTTATCAGTGGCTTTTGGGCTTCTATTCTAAAAGCTAAACGTCTAACACCCACGTTTGAGCCATGATTTTAGGAGAAGTGTTTGAGCGGTTCATCACTGAGAGTCCGT
>JACYMB010000304.1 GCA_015272205.1 Synechococcales cyanobacterium T60_A2020_003
AACTCACTCAACTTTATGACCGCACGATGCCAGGAGAGGTGGGCTATTTTTCGAGGTGCCCAAATGTTTTGAGATTTTTAAGTGGGATAAGGCTTCTCCTCGGTCTACCTCGCAGGGATAAGCTATCCCTCCCTCACCAATAACGCCACGGCATAGGCGGAAATTCCCTCTTCTCGACCCACAGGGCCAAGCTTTTCATTCGTCGTCGCCTTAATCCCAACCCGTTCGGGCTCTATGCTCAAAGCAGTGGCAAGGCGATCGCGCATGGCGGCAATGTGGGGCTTGATTTTGGGGCGTTCGGCCACGATTACCGTATCCAGATTGCCAATCTGCCAGCCTTTATCAGTGATGAGTTGATGCACCTGCATGAGGAGTTGAATACTGTCTGCCCCTGCCCATTGGGGATCCGTTGGTGGAAAGTAGTGACCAATATCACCGAGGCTAAGGGCTCCTAGCATCGCATCCATAATCGCATGGGTCAGCACATCAGCGTCACTGTGACCAAGTAAGCCAAGGTCATGGGGAATGTTGACGCCGCCCAAAATGAGTGGGCGATCGCTCACCAAGCGATGAATGTCATAGCCATTACCAATCCGGATGTTCATGGAGAGATCCCCGCGCAGGTCAGCGCGTCTTCAAATTTCCATCCTGCATTCTACTCTGATGCCGTCCCCTCTGATGCCGTATCTTCTGCGGCTTCTCCGTGGCGTGCTAACCAAGCGGCGTACAAATCGGGACGGCGATCGCGCGTGCGCTGGATCTGCTGCTCATGCCGCCATTGGGCGATCGCGCCATGATTACCCGAACGCAACACCTCTGGCACTTGCCAGCCACGAAACTCGGCAGGGCGGGTGTACTGGGGATAGTCTAACAGCCCATCTTCAAAACTTTCTGTCTTTAGCGATTCCACTTTGCCCACGGTTCCCGGTCGGAGGCGCACCACACCGTTAACTAAGGCCAGCGCCGGGATTTCCCCACAGGTCAGCACAAAGTCGCCCAAGGATACTTCCCGGGTGACTAAATTCAGCACCCGCTCGTCTACGCCTTCATAGTGGCCGCAGATGATCACGATCTGGTCATAGTTCGTCGCCAGTTCTTGAAACAATGCCTGGTTCATGGGTTGCCCTTGGGGTGTCATCAGCAACACTTCCCGCCGAGGCAAAACAGGTAAGGATTCAACCGCAGCAAAAATCGGCTCTGGCTTCATCAGCATCCCAACGCCGCCACCATAGGGTTCATCATCCACGCGATGGTGCTTGTCGGTGGTGAAATCACGGGGATTGGTTAACGTGACCATTGCAATCTCCTTGGCAATCGCCTTTCCCAACAGTCCTGACTGGAGGGGGGAGCTAAAAAAATCAGGAAACAACGTCACAATATCAATCTGCATGAATCTATCCGATGAACTAATCCATTAATACCGTCTATGGAATCTCGAAAAATGCTGTAAAAACGCCAAATTCAAAATCTAAATCCTATTCCGCGAAAGCTAGCGCTACGAGTGCCTGTAGACGAAGATCCCCATCGTTAACTAGAATAAGTGTTCCTGAACACTTGATCGAAAGCTTAAATTTTGATTAAAAACTTGGGATGATACCATCATCAGATTGGCTCTGGCTGGAGAGGGGTGCCCCATTATCCAGCGTGTGGAAGCCTGGGGATCATGGAGTTTATGGCAGCTTTTTGCTGTATTGATGCCGCGATCGCTCTACACTGAGTTGAGAATGCGATTCCGCAAACGTTCACCCTTGAGTCATCAAACGAAAGGCTAATCTCCTGACGTTAGGTGATTCATCCCATCGCGTACTCGCTAGTATAATCAGCAGTTCCTAAATCAATCCGTCGTTTAGGAACCGTGGGCAGTTCGGTGAATTAAGGGTGATCCCCATGAATAAGCTAATGGAGCAATTGATCAAGTTCCTGCCCAAGCGCGATATCATGCTGCAACTAGAGACCCAATTTCTTCAGCAACGAATGCCCCAAACCACGAAAACAGCCGTCATGGTAATCGGCGGAGCCGAGGACAAAATCCACGGGCGTCAGATTCTACAAACATTCTTTGGACGTTCAGGCGGCTCCGATGCCCATATTGCCATTATTCCCTCTGCCTCTCGTGAGCCAGCGATTATTGGCGATCGCTACCGCACTATTTTTCAGGACATGGGAGCGAAAACGATCGATATCCTCGACATTCGCGAACGCTGGGAAGGGGAGAAGCCAGAATGGATGGACATTGTGGAAGCCTGTACGGGGGTTTTCATGACCGGGGGAGATCAACTTCGCCTCTGTGGGTTGCTCACCGACACCCCCATTATGGATCGCATTCGGGTGCGGGCGCAGTTGGGTGAGATTACCCTGGCCGGAACCAGTGCAGGGGCAGCGGTCATGGGGGAATACATGATTGCAGGGGGCGGTAGCGGCGAATCCCCAAATCGGTCGTTGGTAGACCTCACGATGGGGCTGAGCATTTTGCCAGAACTGTTGGTGGATCAGCATTTCCACAACCGAAATCGAATGGCGCGGCTCATGAGTGCGATCGCCACCTATCCCGATCGACTCGGCATTGGCATTGACGAAGATACCTGTGCCCTTTTTGAAGGAGATGGGCTAGTGCAGGTGATTGGGCGGGGTACGGTCACCATCGTGGATCCGGCTGAGTTATCGTACACTAACCAGTCCGATGTGGATACAACGGATCCGCTTAGCATTCACAACCTCAGGGTTCATGTTCTCAGTCATGGTGACAGCTATGATATGCACAAGCACAATGCGATCGCCCATAAGTAGCGCTATCGGCTGCTATTGTTTCAGAATTGCTTAGGGCGAGTTTATGCACCATGTCTCCCTACGCTTACTTGCTTTCTGCCTTGAAGGAATTGGTATTGTAATTGCCAGTCTCAACAATGCAGAATAACAGCCTCTCAATCGCCATGTATCGGCTCTGCCTACCTTGATAACTTCTCTCACAACTGTTCACTGCGAACAGTTCAGTTGTTTTCTGACACCGGACACTGAACTATAGGGACGTTCATTGAGGTTTGTACCGTCCTCCCTTTCTATACCTGCCTCGTCTCCTGACGATCTATCGATACCTATGAAGATTCTCAAGACCCAAACCCTCCGCGGCCCAAACTATTGGAGCATTCGATATCCCAACCTTATCGTTATTCGTCTGGATCTTGAGGACGTTGCTGATCGTCCATCTAATGAGTTGCCGGGGTTTTACGAAGGATTGGTAAAAGCCCTGCCCAGCTTGATCGAGCATTACTGCTCTCCGGGGTATCGGGGTGGCTTCCTGCAACGGGTGCAGGAGGGCACGATGATGGGGCACATCGTTGAGCATGTGGCCTTGGAACTGCAAACCTTGGCTGGCATGGATGTTGGATTTGGTCGCACTCGGGAGACGTCTACCCCCGGCGTGTACCAAGTCATCTTTCAATACGTTGATGAGCAAGCAGGACGATACGCCGCACGAGCTGCCGTCCGTCTTTGCCAAAGCATTATCGACCTCGGATACTACCCTCAAGAAGAGCTAGAACAGGATTTGCGGGACTTACAAGAGCTGTGTTCCCAGGCATCCCTTGGCCCCAGTACAGAGGCCATTGTCAAAGAAGCCGAGGCCCGGGGGATTCCTTGGACACAGTTGAGCACCCGCGCCATGATCCAATTTGGCTACGGTGTCTATCAAAAGCGGATTCAGGCGACCCAAACCAGCCATACTGGAATTCTGGGGGTTGAACTGGCCTGTGACAAAGAAGGGACGAAGCGCATCCTCGGCGAGGCGGGCGTTCCAGTGCCTCGAGGTGTCGTGATCTACTACATGGATGAGCTAGAGGAGGCCATTGAAGATGTGGGTGGATTCCCCATCGTGATTAAACCCCTGGATGGCAACCACGGGCGCGGAATTACCATCAACATCAATTCCTGGGAATTGGCAGAGCAAGCCTACGATGCGGCTCAAGCGGAAGCGAAAACCCGTGGCGTGATTGTGGAACGGTTCTACCGGGGGCAGGATCACCGAGTTTTGGTGGTCAACGGTAAAGTGGTGGCCGTGGCCGAGCGAGTCCCGGCGCACGTTGTTGGAAATGGTTCCTCCACCATTGCGGAATTGGTCGAGGAAACGAACCGCGATCCGCGACGGGGTGACGGCCATGAGAATATTTTGACTCGGATTACCGTGGATCGAAATTCATGGCAACTGCTCGAACAGCAGGGCTACACCCTAGATACCGTTTTGCCTGAGGGAGAGGTGTGTTACCTCAAAGCCACGGCAAACCTGAGCACAGGCGGCATTGCCATCGATCGCACCGATGACATCCCGAAAACGTGTGGATCGCTCAACGCATCGCCAAGATCATCGGTTTAGACATTGCGGGGATTGATGTGGTCACTCCCGACATTTCTAAGCCCCTGCGCGAAGTGGATGGCGTGATCGTCGAAGTGAACGCCGCTCCTGGCTTCCGGATGCACTTCTGCCCCAGCGAGGGACTGCCCCGCAACGTGGGTGCCCCCGTGATTGACATGCTGTTTCCGCCGGGAACCCCGTCTCGTGTTCCCATTGTGGCGATTACGGGTACCAACGGTAAAACTACCACCACCCGCCTCATTGCCCACATCTTCCGGCAGACGGGACAAGTGGTTGGCTACACTACTACGGACGGAATTTACATTGGGGATTACGGGGTTGAGAAGGGGGACACCACTGGGCCGCAGAGCGCTCAGGTGATTCTCCAAGATCCAACCGTGGAGGTAGCTGTTTTGGAAACGGCACGGGGTGGGCTGTTGCGCTCAGGGCTAGGTTTCCAGACCTGTGATGTCGGTGTTGTTCTTAACGTGGCGGCGGATCACCTGGGGATTGGCGATATCGATACCGTGGATGATCTGGCTCACTTGAAGAGTGTGGTGGTGGAAACGGTACGTCCCAACGGCTACGCCATCCTGAATGCGGATGATCCGCGGGTGACGGCCATGGCGCAACGAGTAAACGCTCAGATTGCTTACTTTTCCATGAATCCAGAGAATGAGGTGGTGCGATCGCACACCCAGAAGGGCGGACTGGCGGCGGTTTACGAGAATGGCTATCTGTCGATTCTGAAGGGCGATTGGACGCTGCGAATCGAGCAAGCGATTAACATTCCACTCACCATGGGGGGACGGGCACCCTTCCAGATTGCCAATGCCCTAGCCGCAAGCTTGGCGGCTTTTTCCCACGGGGTAGGCATTGATCCAATCCGGGCAGCGCTGGCGAGCTTTGAGGCATCGGCGAACCAAACCCCTGGCCGCATGAATCTCTTTAACTTGGGACATTTCCATGCCCTGATTGACTACGCCCATAATCCGGCTAGCTATGAAGCCCTGGGAGCCTTTATTCGCAATTGGCAGGGTGAGCGCATTGGGGTTGTGGGTGGCCCTGGCGATCGCCGTGATGAAGACTTTGTGACCTTGGGTGCTCTGTCTGCGGGGATCTTCGATCGCATTGTCGTGAAGGAAGACGATGACACCCGGGGACGGCCTCGCGGGGATGCGGCTCGCCTGATTGTGGAAGGCATTGCCTCTATCCAGCCATCGTTGACCTACAACGTGATTTTGGACGAAACGACAGCCATTAACACGGCGCTAGATACGGCGTCGTCTGGTGCGCTAGTGGTGATTTTGCCGGAAAGTGTATCCCGCGCGATTGGCTTAATCAAGCAGCGGAATCCGGTTGATGAGTCTAAGCCGATGACGACCCCGGTTGCAGTACCGACCCCTGCTATAGAGACTACGGTTGTGAGCCAAAGTGTAGTGGCAGGCTCAGAGGGGTAGGGACGATCGCTCTGATGTGGACGATTGGGGCAAGGGCGGGCGCGATCGCTCCAGCAGCGCCGTAACCGCCAGCCAGGTTCCCAGCCCAATCAGCAGTAAAACGACTAAGCCCACGAGCCAGATCAGTCCTCCTTGAGAACTGGGTTTACGGGCGTTGGCGTTAGGATCAATAGTTAATTCGGTGGCACTATGGTCTTTCTCGCGGACGAGGGAGGCCGTAATTTTGTAAGGGCCAATCCGGATGGTGTCGCCGCTGGAAAAGGGTTGATTTTGCTGGGTGAGCGATCGTCCATTGAGAAAGGTGCCGTTGGCACTCTTGTCTGTGATGCAAAGCTGCTGGTTCACCACCGTGATCAGGGCGTGAAACCGGGAAACCTGGCGATGATCGAGCTCAATTTGAGAGACGGGTTGCTCAGCGTACTGAGTCGGCATTTGTCCTACTTCACGGCCAATGGCAATCGGTGCGGCCACCAGCGGGCACTGCATCTCACCTGTGACGGGATCTTCCCAAGAAAGCTGAACGTAGGATGTCTCCGGCATCGTTTGCAATCGACCTCACAATTTTTCCACCTACAGGTACCATGTCTCGCTACCGTTGGGCAATTCTGGGCGATTGCCCGCTCAGTCCCGTCATCAACCGCAACGCTAGGTACTTCATCCAGCGTATTCGACGCATCATCCACAATCCTGTACGCCGCACAACAACGACAGGCCCCCACTGAGTTGAAAACAGGCGATCGAGAAAATCCGTGAATCCTAGAATGACTAGATTTTCCAATTTACGCCAGCGCCCGTAGCGCTTCAGGACAGATACGGCACCAATATCTTCTCCACGGGCAGCCGCAGTCTGAATCACTTGCGCCAGGGCTGCCGCATCGCGAATCCCTAGATTCATGCCCTGGCCGCCAACCGGATGACAGCAGTGAGCCGCATCACCCACAAGGGCAAGGCGATGTTGGGTGTAGCGTTGACTTTGCATGAGCTGCACCGGAAACAGAAAGCGATCGCCCACGAGTTCTAACCGCCCCAAATGCCCGGAATAGCGGCGGTTCAGTTCTTCTAAAAATGCCTGCTCGCTCGTCTCTACCCATGCCTTTGCTTCATCATGGGGAGCCGTAAGGACAATCTGGCACCGATTTCCGGGCAAGGGCAGGGTAGCAAAGGGGCCGCCGGGCCAGAAGTGTTCACGGGCGACGTTGCCGTGGGGAATTTCCGAGCGAATCACCGCCGTGACACAGGATTGCCAGTACGGCCATCCCTGGGTTTGAATCCCGGCCGCTTGGCGAATGGGCGATCGCACCCCATCTGCAGCCACCAGGAGGCGCGTCCGAACTTGCCGCTCTTCGCCATCGAGATCAATCGTCAGATCTACATAATCGGGTTGATAATCGGCATGACGCAACGTTGCCGGACAGAGCCAGTTGATGCCGCCGTCTGCATCCAGCTTGGCTTGGAGTGCCCGCACCAGAACATGATGCTCGGCAACGTAGCCCAACGCTGGCGTACCTAAGTCGGAGGGCTGAAGATTCACTACTTCTGGAAAGGTTCCTTCCGAGAGCTGGATGGTTTGAAAGGTGGTGATGTGGGGCAAGATGTTGTCCCAAACCCCTAGCCCGTCGAAAATACGTCCTGACAGGAGGGTAATGGCGTAGGCCCGGTTGCGCCGGAGTCCCATCTCGCGGGTTTGAGCCTCAATGAGCGCAATGCGCAACCCCGATTGCTGCAAGGCACAGGCCAAGGTTAGTCCCACAATTCCAGCTCCGGCGATCGCCACATCAAAATCGAGCGGTACAGAGTCGGACTGCGCTGGATCGGGAGAGCCTTGGGACTGGGTCGGTATAGATGCAGAGCGTTGAGCAGATAAATTCAAGACCATGTCAGCGAATCTGGATCGGGAACAGCGCCATGGGGTAAGACCCTGTTAATCATTGTGACGTGATTTCTAGATTCCTTTCAAGGTACTGAATCACGCTCCAGCGTCCGTTGGTTTGCCAGTCTGGATCTTCGGCGGCGATTTCTTCTGCCCGTCCGGGAGCCAGACCCACCACCAGTTCAGATTTGAGGGTGCGTAGGACGAGACTCGGTGCAGGCAGATAGTGGGCGATCGCCCCAAAATTTGCAGTGGTGTCCCATTGGCGATCGCCCAGAATCCGTCGATAGTGGGCATCACCTTTGAACACGAGTAAATCGGAGGTCGCTAGATCTTGATACAACGCCTCTGGCATCGCCCAAAACACGCGAGGAGCCGTCCAAAAGGGATCTGCGCATACCTGAAGGCGTTTTGAGGCGATCGCCTGCTGCAAGCGCGATGCTAGAGCCGGGAGATCGGGATCGGGATCCTTGGCGAGGTGGTGTAGGGTGATATCCAAGTCCGCAGGCGTGGCATCGGACACAAAGGTCGGGTGCGATTTGAGATGAATATGGACGGTCTGGGCGATGTTGGTGGTGAACATCCCGTCGATCCAGGTGAGGTCGCCGACAAGCTCGATTCCGGCATTGTCAGCAATGAGATCGACACGATGGAGGGGAGGTTGAGACAGATGGGCGATCGCTTCCTCCGTCTGATTCACCAACAGATGATGGTGGATCGAGTCATGCTGGACGATCGCTAACGGTTCCCCCGGTCTGAGACTTAAATCTGCCTGATTGCCCCACAGCATTCGCAGGAAGCCTGCCCGCAGCAATGTTTGCCAGCTTTCCTCTTGCAGTGCAGCAAAGGCAGCAACGAGCGATCGCAATTCTAGATGATGCTTCTCTAAGCTCGATACTTTGGACGGTGCAAACGGATCGAGACCGTAATCGTCATCATCGGGATGGAAATAATGGGTCGCTGCTAGGAGCCGACGGAAGAAATAAACTTCTGCGAAAAACCAGGGCAGTTCAATCCAAGGGCGATCGCGATAGGGTACAAGGTCACGCTGCCAGGCGTCTAGGTCGGAGCCGTAGGTATCTGGAGACGCCAGGACGGAGCCGGTCTCCATCTCTTGAAGCAGTGCATCCAATCGTTGACCCACCTCAACCCCATAGCGGGGATCAGCCTGTACCTCTTGAACCACTTTACGCCATCGGGTTTTCCAGGTGTAGTGAGCAAATGATGAGGGATCAGCCATGCCAATGGGCGGAGGCAAAACCAACCCAGGTGGAATCCGGTTTGGATGGGGGCTAGGATGCAAAACCGGGCTTGCTTAACGATGGGAGGAGGTGGAACCCGGAGCTTGCGCAATGGCATAACGGGCGATCGCCAAACTTAGGCGAGCTTGCTCAATACCAGATAACTCTGTCCAAGCGGCACAGCGCATGGTGCGGAGGGCGACTTCAAGGGTCTCCGTTGCCGATCCCCGCATGGCAAAGGCGTAGGGACGAGCCAAAACCTGGAGATCCTCGTCCGCCAAGCTAGGCAACACATCACGAACACACTGCACAAGCTGATCGGCCAGGGATAGGTTGCTTTCAATCACCTGCTGGGCTCGCTGGATAATGGTGTTGAGCAACGATTGAGGAATCTGAAACTCTTGGAGTGCCGCCTCTGGCAGTGGGATGGAGGGTACAGATGCCGCAACGGTTGCCCACAAGGTATCCATGGTTTGACTGAGGGCTTCAGCAGCAGAGGCAAAAGCAGCAGTGGTCCAGCCTACGGTCTCGCACTCGTTTTCCAATTCTGCAAAAAATGCTTCCGCTTCAGGCGCTGCTGGATTCCAGGGGTAAATGGCGTCATGATTGGTGTCGAATACGCCTCGGTGGTTCTCGTCTAGCAGCACGTGCAGCAAATCGCGCTCTGCATCGGCTTGAATTTGAAAACGGGAAGAATTGGAGTTGCTCGCCATAACTATGCTCCTGAACTAATCGTGATCAGCCACCACACACGCTGCCTGCACTGAAACTGTTGTTAGACATCCTGTTGGAGGACTGTACTCTGGTCTGACACCCATACCTACAGCAGCGTTGAAGCCCGTTCCGCACAGAATCAGATTTTGTCGCTAATCTACGCCAAATTACGTAGGCGCGCCAGATCGAGTCATCCATCAATCAAAAACTCCAACGTTTGACTCCGCGAACTGCCAAACTTCAGCCGCGCATTCGGCTGGAGTGGAACCTCGCGATGATGCACCTTTTGCCAACCCTCTGAGGTTTGCACCAATGTCCCGAACCGTGAGAAATCTTTCAGGAAATAGGTCGGTTCACCATCGCCGTTGCCCCCGACATCCCGATAGAAAATTTCAGCATGTTTCCGCGAAACGCCGGGTTCCCGCAAGACTAAATCGTTTCCATCTAGACTGCCAACGCGCATCAGCCCCCCCTGGATTTGCCATGTGCGGCTGGGCTTTGCCATGGAGCGCAGACAGGCCGTTGGGGTGGGATGGATAAACCACGCGCTAGAGGTGGCATCTGGAATCTCGGTGACGCCTTCGGAGATCGGTTTGATTAACTCCCCGTCAAACTCCGGATGCATGTACAGCACCGGAAGCGTCCAGGCGGGTTGGTTAAATTTGTAAAGGGTCAGCAAATGTTGACGAGCGATCGCCACCGCTTGGTCAATGGGTAGCCGTTCAGCTAAGGCTTGGGCAAAGGCTTGGATAAAGCTTAAGGCTTCCTGATCGGCAATGGAGTCACGCATGCCCAGTACTGCGGGAACCCCGTGATGGATGAGCACTTCGGCCAGACTGCTGCGGGGAATCGCTTCATGACCTCGCTGATCGGGTTGCGCGCCCCAACAGGCATTAAACACCGCTAACTTGACCCGGCATCGGGTAAGCACCTGCGCCAGTTCCGTACCGTTCAAGGTGGCATCTGACC
>JACYMB010000305.1 GCA_015272205.1 Synechococcales cyanobacterium T60_A2020_003
ACGGACTCTCAGTGATGAACCGCTCAAACACTTCTCCTAAAATCATGGCTCAAACGTGGGTGTTAGACGTTTAGCTTTTAGAATAGAAGCCCAAAAGCCACTGATAACAAGGATGATAGAAAATGTTAAGAAGCTCTCAAATGACCTTTAGAGGGCTGGCTCTATAAGCCTAATGAGGATGTTTCTAAAGGTTTAGGTTTTCCGTTCACACACTCTCTCGATACCCCCTATCTATTTGGGAGAATAGACAATGAGTTCAAGATTTATCAATAGACTGATTGACTTTGTTCAAGCCGAGTTCGGCCTCTCTAACGATGAAATTGGCGTTGTGCTACACTATGACGACTGTGCGACGCAGTTCCCCATGATTCTTTGGCAGTATGGCTTTATTACGGTCGAATAGCTTGATACCCTCTTTGACTGGCTCGAACATGCAACGGGTCGTTTTGTAGATGGATAAAGTGCTGCACTGAAGTTCTGGCTCATTAAGATAAATCGCCGCGAGACCGACTCGAACGTCAAATCTCGCGACGTGATGGGAAACGATTGAGGCTCTGGGCTGATTGACTGCCAAAAGCTTCACGGGTAGGTTGGGTGGAGCAACGTGGAACCCAACGCCAGCAATGGTTTCGTCGGTTTTCGCTCGTGCTTCACCCAATCTACGAAAAATCAAGGGTTTCAAGAGTTTTGTTAGTCAACCAAGTCTCTGGGAGGGAACTTAATCAGGCAGCATCGACACAGACGTAATCACGTTTTGGACGCCTAACGCTTCTGCCGATACGTTTTCTAGGGTGGCGAGTCGTTCAAACGTGCCCGGTTGGCGATCGCCCAAGGGATTTACCTTCACCACCACATTATCTCCCTCTTGCTGGATCTGAACGTATTTCTTGAACGGGCGATCGCTGCTGAAATCGTTACCTGTAAAGAGAGACAGAAGGTTAAGGATGTCTTTCCTAGGATTAAAGTCGGTAATCACGTCACTGCGATCGCGAAACGCCTCGTACACAAATGAATCTCGTCCAGAACCGCCTGTAAGCTCATCATTTCCACGTCCACCTACGATCCCATCGTCCCCAGCACCGCCTAGAATCGTATCGCCTCCACCCAAGCCAAGAATAGTGTCTCCTTGCTTGCTTCCTCGCAGGCGATCGCCCTCCCTTGTGCCTTCAATCTCCAATGGAGAGGGACTAACAGAGAGCGTGCGGCTACGGCTAGCGGTTCCAAATTCAAAGGCTCCGATGTCGGGTTCACCGTCTCGCTTGACACCAAGCTGATCGGTTTTGGGCGCACCATTGACTCCTTTATCAATGGCGGGGCTACCCTTCTGCAAGGGATACACATACATCCCGTCCATAAGCTCTAGTCCACCTAGTTTTGGATCAATGAGTTTAACGTTGGCGGTCGCGTTATAGTCGTTACCAAGGTTCGTTGCTTTCGGTGGATACTGGATGTTACCACCCTTATCGATGAGTTCACGATTCGTGTGTTGTTGGATGCCCCAGTCGTTTGAGCCATTATCGGCAGTGTTTTTGTAGAAGATGGTGTTTTTAACGCTGACATTGTTTCCATCTCCGGCGGAAATACCACCGCCGACCCATCCGGCATAGTTTTTGGCAATTGTGGAGTTGATAATCTCTGTGGGGCTGTAGAGGGTCATTGCGCCCCCGACATTGGACGTATCTTTTCCAGTAACGCGATTGCCTGAAAAGGTCGCGTTGGTGATCAGACCGGGAGAGTTCATCGTCCAGATGCCACCCCCTTGTCCTTTCGCTGTGTTGTTGATGAAAGCGGCGTTGCTGAGTTTTAACCCTCGGTTGATTTCGTTGCTCATTACCATCAAGGCTCCGGCATTGCCGCCTTCCCCGCCCCGGAGTCCGGTAACTGCATTGTCTTTGAAGACGGCATCGTCAATGACGACGTTATCCTGGCCTCCCGTGTAAAGATAGACGGCTCCCCCAGCGGCACGACCTTTATTGCCATCAAAGATTGTGTTTAGGAGCTTAATAGTGCCGGACGGTTCACTCGTTGAGCTAGCGCGATCGGCATAGATTGCGCCGCCATAACCGCGCAGAGAGGGATTAGGTTCGCCGTTGTCATAGGAGGCTGCGCTAACATCGTTGTCAAAAAACTTAGAGTTTTTAATGGTGAGCTTACCATTAAGGCTGTTGATTGCCCCACCATTGATACCACGATTCTTTCGAAAGAGACTGCCAACGATGGTGCATTCTCGCGGCCCCCAAAAGGCGATCGCCCCTGCTCCTCGTTCATCGTTGTCTGCGATCGCGACATTGCCAATAAACTTCGAGCGTTGAACGGAAAGCGTCCCTTCAAAGGCCGTAAAAATTGCTCCCCCGCCCTTATCCGCTTTATTTCCCTTGAACAGAACATTCTCAACAACGACCTGTCCCTGATGCTCTGTGCTGATGGCTCCGCCGCGATCGCTGGTGTAGCCATCGGCTAGGGTCAGATTTTTTACCGTGAGGCGGGAAGGTGTTGCAGACGTGGATTGGAGCAGCAAAATGCGATGTTTATCTGCCCCACTGATGGTCAGCCCCTTAGCATTGCCACCGTCAATGGTGAGGTTTAATCCGGCAGGGACTTCAAGCTGGCTTTTGAGCGTGATGGTTTTGCCCGCAAGCTTGGGGGCAAATTTAATCACGTCCCCACTCTTGGCGGATGCGATCGCCTTACGAAGCGATCCTGCACCGGAATCCCCTGTGTTTGTTACGTTGATCGTAGACATAACTCTCCTTTCACAATCCTTGTTTGAGTTTGATTGCAGGACTTGACGAGTTCCGTTGAGAATTGTTGCTGCACAAAATCTGCATAAATGGCTCTGGTCAAGGACTTTAGCCAATCCTAAGCCCTTTTGATTGTAGTCGGTCAAGGGACTGTATACCTGGGGGAAAAGTCTTAATCATGACGCTTGCATGAACGTCGACGAGCAGCGTCTTTTCCGCGCTTTTCCGGAGTAGTGCCTTGGAAAGCGATTGCGTGACGTTCTATTCTCCATCAGACCAGTAACCATACAGGCACTACGACAATGCCCACCTCGTATCCTAGTGCCTGAGCGAATCAGAGGTGGGCGTTTTGTCAGAATTGGAGTTGTACGACAAGAAAGAGTTTTACTTCATTTGCAGAACACAGGCAAGGTTTCGATGTCCCATCCGTCTACATTTATTCGTCCGTTCTTGGAGAACCGTTGTGAGAATAATGGCGATGACAACGACCGAGAGAAAAGCGATGTATTCAGATTTCATTAATAGGTGTGGGAACGCGACAATACACGTTGAGAGATAGCGTGTTTTGCCCCTAGTCTAACGAGACCCCAGGCGTTTTCAGGTAAACGTTGCGTAAAGTCTCAACGATAACGTAAGGGAATCGTTAAGGAACCTGCCCTCAATCCTCAAATTCCACCATCAATTCTTCGTCGCCAAAGCCGACCAAATCCCCATGCACCAACTTTCGACCGCGACGGGTTTCCACCTCTCCATTCACCATCACTTCCCCAGATTGGATCAGCATTTTGGCTTCTCCCCCTGTGCCCACTACACCCGTCACCTTTAAAAACTGATCGAGCTTAATAAACTGCTGCATCTCATCCGATGATGAACTCATAGCGTCTTCTATCTTCAATTGCCCATCGTCATGCAGTATAGCGTTGAGTACCGAGTTTACCATCGTCCCTTTGCTCGTCCCCTGTCTACAAATCACGGACAGTGGCAGGTGCGATCGGGAATCCTATTGCGAGTTCAGGCTGAGTCTGGGCAGGTGCGCTATGGCGAAATTGCGCCGCTGGAGTGGTTTGGAACCGAGTCCTTGGCAGAGGCGATCGCCCATTGTGAGGCATTACCTTCTCCCTGCTCCGAGGCCGATTTACGCACAACGCCCGATCATCGTCCAGCGTGCCAATTTGGGTTGGAGTCGGTTTTGGAGTCGTTTTCTCCATCGCCATTGTCCGGTTCGTTGCCCGCCAACAGCGTGTTGCTGCCCACCGGACAAGCGGCGCTCGATACTCTTCTGATGCGGTCAACCTCAGAGAGTTCCACGTTTAAGTGGAAAATCGGTGTGGCGTCGTTAGCGGATGAATTGGCCTGGTTCGATCGCTTGGTGGAACTATTGCCCGATCATGCTCAGCTTCGATTAGATGCCAATGGGGGACTGTCGTGGGCGGCGGCGGTGCGGTGGTTGAAACGGTGCGATCGCGCCCAGAAAGTTGAATTTCTAGAACAGCCCCTTTCTCTAGACCAATTTGACGCGATGGTGTCCCTCAGCCAACAGTTTCAAACGGCGATCGCCCTAGACGAATCGGTAGCGAGTTTGGATCAGTTGGAAGCGTGTCTGGATCGGGGATGGTCGGGTGTGGTGGTCTTGAAGGCGGCGATCGCAGGTTCTCCCCATCGTTTGCGGCAGATCAGCCAAGGGCGATCGCTCGATGTCGTGTGGTCATCGGTCTTTGAAACGGCGATCGCCCAGCGTTATATGTTGGAACGCTTGATTCCGTCGATTCCGGTGCGACGTGCTCGTGCCCTCGGTTTTGGCGTCAATCAATGGTTCAATGATGGGTGGTCGTCTTGCTCTGACGAATGGCTATGGCAACGCCTCTGTCCGCCCGATCAATCCTCGAACGTCGTTTGAACGATCCCTGGCTGTTGGGATGCGATTCTCAGCGCTTTTGGCGAATCCTGGGGCAGCGCATTGGGGAATTAGAGCAATACCCGCCACCAACGCGAGTACTCCTGGCCGATTCCGATCCGGTTCAATTTCTAGCGGGGTTTTTTGCGGCTTGCGCGACGGGTCATCCCCTGTTTTTGGGGCATGCGGGCTGGTCTACGCCGGAATGGGAGAATGCGGTGCGGGTTGTGCAGCCGGATCTGGTCTGGAGCAAGTCTTCTTCGGAGACAGGGTATGACCGCTCTTGCCCCGACCGATCTCCCCGGCAGTCTGACTGGCTGGATGAGATGGATGCTCCGATCTGCATTCCCACGGGCGGAACATCGGGACAGCTTCGGTTTGTGGTTCATACCTGGGATACCCTGCTGGCCTCGGTGCAGGGTATGCAGGCGCATTTTGATGTCGATGCGATTCACTCCTACTGCGTGTTGCCTGTGTACCATGTCAGTGGTCTGATGCAGGCGGTGCGATCGCTCGTTACGGGGGGAATGTTGGCGATCGCCTCCCCGAAAGACCTCACCCCAATTCCTCTGGATCTGGATCCGCGTAATACGTTCCTGTCCCTGGTTCCGACTCAGCTTCAGCGTTTGCTCGCCCAGCCTAATGATCTGAGGGACGTTGCTCAGTTTCGCGCGATTTTGATTGGGGGTGCCCCTGCGTGGCCTGCCCTCCTCAATCAAGCCCGTCAACACCATCTGCCCCTAGCCCCGACCTACGGCATGACCGAAGCGGCCTCCCAGGTGGCGACGTTGCACCCAGAGGAATTTTTAGCCGAAGCTACCCACGTTGGGCGATCGCTCCCCCATGTTCGCCTAACGGTTGTTGATTCTGAGGAACAACGCCTTGCAGAGGGGCAACTTGGACGCATTCAGATTCAGGCAGATTCCCTGGCCTGGGGCTACTATCCAGGGGAACCGTGGCGATCGCGCCTGTTCCTTACGGATGATATGGGTGTGCTAGATACTGCAGGCCATCTCTGCATCCAGGGCCGATACAGCAACAAAATCATCACGGGTGGCGAAAACGTATACCCCAATGAGGTGGAGGCCGCGATTTTGGCGACGGGACTGGTTCGGGATGTTTGTGTGCTGGGGCAACCTGATACCACCTGGGGGGAAGTGGTCACGGCGATCTATGTGCCCCAGTCTGAGGCGGATTGTGAGGAGGCGATCGCGGCATTGTTGCGATCGCAGCTTAGCCCGTTCAAAATTCCGAAGCGGTGGCTTGCCCAGTCCAGCCTGCCTCGCAATGCCCAGGGCAAGCTAAACCGAGTCGCCCTTCGGCAACAGCTTATCCCGATTGCTGAAATACCAGCTACGGATCAAATCCTGGACTCACCAACGGCATAGCGCATTTTCAACTCAAAACTCAAAATTAGGCATTACGCCAACAGATCCGGCTGTTCGCGCACCATCTTGTCATACAACGACTGAAAGCACAGCCACCCCATAAAGGGAGTCCCTACCTGACTAAAGGTGAGGCTGGCCGTGTCGGGATCACTGTGGACGGGTTGACCTGCGGCTTCCGCCATCAACTGCGCCTGACAGGAACGATCCATCGTAATAAACCACCATGCCGCTTCATCGACCGACTGCCCGACGGTGAGAAGGCCGTGATTTCGGAGAATAATAGCTTTGCGATCGCCCAGCGTGGCTGCAATGCGTTTACCTTCGTCTAGATCCAGCACGACTCCCGTATAGTCATCGAATAAGGCGTGATCGTCGTAAAAGGAGCAGGCATCTTGGGTGATGGGATCGAGCAAGCGCCCCAGGGATGACCACGATTTGCCATAGGTGGAATGGGCGTGGGCAGCGGCAACCCCATCGGGACGGGCTTGGTGAATCTGGGAATGGATCGCAAAGGCGGCGGCATTCACCATGCGATCGCCTTCAACGACTTCGCCCTTGTGATTGACCAGCAGCAGATCCGATACTCGAATATGCCCGAAATACATGCCAAACGGATTTACCCAAAAACAGTCGGTATGCTCTGGATCCCGCGCCGTAATGTGTCCTGCCACCCCTTCATCAAACCCATAGTGGGCAAAGATCCGAAACGCGGCGGCAAGACGCTGCTTGCGATGCAAGCGTTCGGCCTCGATGGACTCAAATTTGGGAAGGTAAGAATCAGAATTGGGCATTCAGAGTGCTCATCAGTGAATGGGGTCACGATCCGCTACTACCGCTGCCTTGGACAATCTGCTTGATCGTGGTTAGCGTTTCCAGACTAATCGGCCCTCGGCGTTGTCCCTTTTGGTTGGACATCCCTAAAAATACAGGTTTTCCGACACCGGGCGATCGCGAAAAGCGAGGGGAGGCATTAATGTAGGTCGTGGCGCTATTCACCCGACGGGCAAAGCGGTGACTTTCGCCGTAGGATTCCGTCGCAATGCAGTCGGCATGCCCATTGCTGTGGTGGTTAATCCAATCGATCGCCAAATCCAGACTATCGGTCATTTTGAAGGCGATTGTGTTGTCCAGGTAGGCTTGCTGCCACTCGTCCTCTTCCACAAGCCCAAGGTCTGGAAACTCGGCAACGAGTTCGGCATCCCCTTTAATCGTGAATCCCTTTTCCTGGAGGCTACTCCACAGCATGGTTAACGCCGAGCCGTTGTGGTGTCGATTAATTAACACTTTTTCGATGGCGTTGACGGGGTCAGGCTCGCTTTGATGGCTATCGGTAATAATCCAGCGTGCCAACTCAATACTGGCAGAGGGCGACCAGTAGAGATAGCAGTTGCCAATAGCCGTTTTGAGGACGGGGGCAGTGGCTTGGCGAATCACCTGCTGCACCAGGCTGGATCGTCCGTAGGGGATGAGCAGATTAATATAGCGATCCTGCGTGACCAACTGGCGGAGTATATCCCCCTGATCGGAGGGCAAAAGCTGGACACTCTCCACTGGGAGCCGAGCTTCATCGAGGGCATCCTGCAAGGTTTCCACCATGATCTGATTGGAGTGGCTGGCTTCGCTCCCCCCTTTCAGAATTAAGCTGTTTCCAGTGCGAAGGCAGAGGCCAGTGGCGATCGCCCCCAACTCTGGAAACGATTCATAGATCAGGGAAATCACCCCCAACGGCATCAGTTGGCTGTAGGTTTGGCACTGATCCACGGTGTAGGGAGTATGCATTACCTGCTGAATCGGGTCAGCCATATCGCCCAACTGCTGCAGAATTTGGGCTGCAATCTGTAATCGCTCAGGGGTAAGCTTTAGCCATTCCAGCAATAACCCCGGAACGGCCATATCCAAACTCATTTCTAGATCCAGCGTATTAGCTTCTAGGATGTCGTCCTGGCGCTTCACCAGTGCTTTTGACATTGTTTTTAGCGCTTTACTGCGGGCAGAGCCACTAAACTCCGCTAGCACCCCAGACGTTGTATAGGCACTATGGGCGATCGCCTGAACTCGATCAGCCGCAGAATCGGAAGGTTGTGAAAAGGAGGTAACCATCGGCTCAACGTTATGAAGAGCGTCGATGTGCTGCTATCCAGACGAGGGATAGCAGCACTACGGAGACAAAAATTAAAATTCGACCAACGGGAATGATGAGGCCGGCCTGAGATTGCAACGCCGCGATCAGGAGCACAATCGTTAGCCCTAGCAGCAGGGTGGGGAGCATCATTGACAGAATGTCATGAACCAGCATGGGATGAGTCGTAATCCACTGATGACCACTCCACCGCCAAATTTTCTTATAGGGGTAGTGGTTCACTAATTGTTCGATGGTGTGTCCATTCTCTTGAACTACAAAAATATGTTGGCAGCGATCGCACCCAAACGCATCGGTCAGTGCGATCGGAATCAGCCGCCCGCGACGACGGCATGGACACGGATAGTCAGAACTTAGGTCAATCTTATGAGGCTTTTGAGTTTGCACAAGTAGCCAGGTTTAGAATACAAGGGTACTAAAGCTGAAGTAGATACTAGGTAACGAGCAGTTGGACATCGCCTGAGACATGAGCCAGAACGTTCGCAGAGAAGCCCTATAACGTTCTAGCCTAGTTTTTCTTTCAAGGGCTATGCGCTCACGCCCGGATACAGACAAATGGGTCAACGGTTTCTTCTTATTATCTATAACCTTTCTGTAGAGATCCAGTGTCTTGCAATCTAGAGCAATATTGAGAACCCTAAACGATCCTGCATATCGCTTCAGCCTAGCGGAGGTCATGAGCACCGCTGTTCCAGAAATTGGCAAATATTCCCAATGACTACTTTGGTGTTTAGATAAGGTTTAAGGCTTTTCTAAACAGTATCAGTCACTTTCAAACTAAGTTGATTACAAGGAATTCTGGTTTTGATTCCTCCATTCCCCTTAAAAAGATTGAATGCAGGGGAAACCTAGCCAAGGTCTACAATCTAACAATTGCTCTGGATTTATTTCAAAGCGGGTAACGCGATTCGAACGCGCGACATTCACCTTGGCAAGGTGACGCTCTACCACTGAGCTATACCCGCAAGCATATATCTCAATATGCCAGAGGGTAGAGCGTCTGTCAACTAGTCTCAGCCGATTATTTTGGCATGGGGATCACCTGCCGCTGTGAGGACTTTGAACTCTGATTCGCCAGCTTTGCGGATTTGGTTTGCCATTTGCGCCGAAAATGCCAGCAGTGCGCCGAGTTGGATCAGGCTGGCAAGCACAATATTCGCAATGGACGCAGACGGAACCGCCGCCAAGCTAAACGCGGAACAGAGCCACAGCAGCGGCATAGTGTCGGGATAGGCCGAGCCAATCAAAAACACCAGAGGCGGTACAAACACAAGACCCGTAACCGTGAGTGTTGCCAGCACTAGCTTGGATTTGGCTTCGGAAAAGACGATGAGTTGGGCAATCAGGGTGCAGGTGAGTAGAAAGACAGCGGACAGGGCGATCGCACTCAGTGCAATCCCTCGTTCATCACTGGTGTCATGAGGCCAAAAGATCAGCCAAACGGTGATACCAACGAGGGCGATCGTCAGATTGATCCCTAGGACTCTAACCCGGTAGGACTCTTATCGTTCCAAAGCAAGTCATGGAGCAGGTGGGGCGATCGCTCCTGGGCGCTGGTTTGAATTCGACGATAGCGGGCCCAATCGAGTACGGCTTGGCGGCTAGGCATGAGGGCGGCTGCCAATACCGTAAACCAGACCAGGTTGACGAACGCGAAGGTGGCGACGTATTCCAACGGATCAAACCCGTCTTCCACCTCGTGGATCATCATTCCAATCAGCCAAATCTCGAACAAAAGCGTGACGAGGTAACTTTGCCGCTTGCTGATCAGCAGGGCGTTGGGATTGCGAAAATGCCGATTTACGCCGATCCAAAGCCAGTAGGTCGCCACCCCCAGCGAAATGACCCACCAAGCGGTAGCCTGGAACAGGGAATCGCCAATATCAAGGCTGTACCATTGCTGGATTGGCAGATAGTTGGATGTATAGCTCAAATCTCGCCAAGTCACAGCGAGAAACATGCCGCCCAAACAGACTGCCAATGCCCCTACCCATGCCTGCCTGACCCCTAGGACGAATAACAGCGCACTGGTGAACGCTAGTTCCCACAGGGCGAGAACACTAGTGTACAGAGCAAGAAGCAGCCCACCTGAGAGGTTTGCTCCAAACCCCAGGATGAGATGTACAGGAATCGCAAGGGCGATCGCCAAATAGGCCAGAATCGGTACGCCCAAAAGTTTGCCCCACAAAATTCGCTGGCTGGTTTGGGGACTTAACCGGATAAAGTTCAACGTACCCCGCTGCTCTTGTTGTCCCAGATCGTTCATGAGCAGATACACCCCCGCCAACAGTCCTGCAAAGACCAGCAACCAGGATAGGACTTGAAAAACATCCAGGCACCAGTCTGTCCAGTTGATGATGGGATAGCCCAGATCATCAAATACACAGGTGGGATAGTAGTACTCAGCCGAACCTGTACAGTACTGACTGGATTGAGAGCGAGAATCGGGGAGCATGCTGGCAAATCCCAGCACGATCAGCCCTTGAATTCCCAAAGAAGACAGGATCGCCAGAATGGCATTCCGGCGTGTGAGTCAGCCTTTTACTTCGCGAAAAAACTGTGGATTTCAGTCTATCAATGCATTCAAAGATGTAAACACCATTGATAACCTCATGGGTAAGGAGCGTACGGAGTCTGTAGATGCAGCCCAACTTTTTCGGCTAGGAACTCTGCTGATGTCCTAATCGCAAAAAAATTGTTTCCAAATCGTCCTGGGCAAGTTGAAACTCGGTCAGGGGAATGCCAGCTTCGATGAGCGATCGCAGCAATTCAGCGCTATCTTCAGGCGTTACGGAGAACTCAACCTTGAGGCGGCCTGGTTCGGTCAGGATCTCTACATTGCCGACTCGATGACTGTCCCGAAGGGCAGCTTGGAGATTGGCGCGATCGCCCAAGGTAGTCAGCAGAAGATGTCCGGTACTGAGGCGTTGATACAAATCGGCCAGCGGCGCACTTTCCACCAAAAAGCCCAGCTCCATAATGCCCACGGCACTACAAAGCTCGGCTAAGTCGCTTAACACATGGGATGAGATCAAAATCGTCATGCCTGCAGCTTGTAACACCCGAATGATCTCGCGAAACTGCTGACGGGCGATCGGATCTAGACCAGATACGGGTTCATCTAGCAGCAACACAACAGGTTCATGAATAATCAATCGTCCGGGCGAGGCTGAGGCGTTGCTTCATGCCGCGTGAAAGGGATTTGATCAGGCTGCGGCGTTTATGGGAGATCTGCACGAGCTCTAACACTTCGCAGATCCGGCGATCGCGCTGAGGATTCGCAAGATTATAAAGACGGGCAAAGTAATCGAGATAGTCCCAAACGGTGAGGTCGTCGTACAGCGGGAAATCGTCGGGGAGGTAATAGATTTCGCCCAGGGTGAGTTCTTCCGCCGCTGCTAACATCTGAATCAGGGGCGTTTTGCCTGCCCCGTTGGGGCCAATCAACCCAAACACGTCACCGGATTGAACTTGGAGGTCAAGATCATTGACGGCAATATGGCGATCGAACCGTTTGGTCAACCCGTGGGTCGAAATTGCGAGGGAAGACGCCATCGGTGAGGAGTGAGAGCGCAGAGAGAATTAGAACTGTTGCCAGCCTATCCTTTTGATCCCCCCTATGGCAGCCCCATTACGGAAACCGTAACGAAGCGTGTGCAGTTTTAAATAACGTGTCACCTAAGCTCGACTTTATCCAATCAGGCGGCATGGCAGAGTAACTCGGTCCAGGTGTCGA
>JACYMB010000306.1 GCA_015272205.1 Synechococcales cyanobacterium T60_A2020_003
GCTATCATCGTCGTTCGATTGCTGAAACTACCATGTTCCGCTTTAAGACTATTTTTGGGGGCAATCTCAGTGCGCGTCAATTTGACAATCAAGCCGTGGAATTGTTCATCAAATGTATTGCGCTCAACCGCATGATTCAGATCGCTAAACCCGATAGCTACAAAGTCGAAGCTTAATACCCGGACGACCTCAAGGTGAGCCTGATCATCCTTCTAATCATGCAACAAAGCCGAACTCATCTGCAAAACTCAAAAAAAATTCCAGCAGGGGTTGCAAAAAGACAGTCATTCTAGCTATTATTAGACTCGCGTTCCTCAGTAGCTCAGTGGTAGAGCGGTCGGCTGTTAACCGATTGGTCGCAGGTTCGAATCCTGCCTGGGGAGTTCAAAATTTAGGGGGATTTAACGATGGCTCAGCGTTCTCCGGTAGTTGCCGTGGTTGACTACGACATGGGCAACCTTCACTCCGCCTGCAAGGGTTTGGAGGTGGCTGGCGCTCAGACCGTCGTGACCGATTCCTACACTGATCTTTTAGCTGCCGACGCCGTTGTTCTGCCCGGAGTCGGTGCCTTTGATCCAGCCATCCAACATTTGCGATCGCGCGATTTGATTTCTCCAATTCAGGATATTGTGGCAAGTGGCAAACCTTTTCTTGGTATTTGCCTAGGACTGCAAATCTTGTTTGAGGGTAGCGAAGAAGGGCGTGAGCCTGGACTAGGAATCGTGAAAGGAACGGTACGCCGATTTCAACCCGAACCCGGCATCACAATTCCCCACATGGGCTGGAATCAGCTCGACCTTACCCAACCCCATAATCCCCTCTGGCAAAACCTGCCTGAACATCCTTGGGTTTATTTCGTTCACTCATATTACGCGGCTCCTGCTGGTCCCAATGTGAATGCAGCAACCATTACCCATGGCACTCAGACCGCTACCGCCGCGATCGCCCAGGATCATCTTCTAGCAGTGCAGTTCCACCCCGAGAAGTCCTCTAAGGCTGGACTTCAAATTCTAGATAACTTTGTGACGCTTGTCAGTGAACGGCGACTGGCGGCGATCGCCAGCTAGCGCTTCAGAGGTTAGTAATTCACCCGATCGACCTTGTTCACCCAATCCTGAAACACCTGTAGTGCTTCCTCACGCAGCATTTGGGTCATGGGCAATTTTCGCTCTGCAACGGGGCGATTGATCTCGTCATAGATGAACTGGTCGTCAAACCCAATATCGGCGGCATCTTGCTGCGTGTTGGCATAGACAATGCGATCGAGACGTGCCCAGTAGATGGCACCCAAGCACATCGGGCACGGTTCACAGCTTGTGTATAGCTCACAGCCATCTAACTGAAAGGTATTGAGCGTCTTACAGGCTTCCCGAATGGCAACGACTTCAGCATGGGCAGTGGGATCGTTCGTGGGGGTCACCTGATTGTGCCCCCGTGCGACGATCTGCCCGTTCTGAACGATTACCGCTCCAAACGGGCCTCCCTGCCCGGAGTGAACGCTGTACGCCGATTGGGCGATCGCCTCTCGCATAAAGTCGTGTGCATCCATACCTAGAAAGCCTTATCGACGAATTCTACGTTGTCTAAAATCATGGCAGCTTGGGTTTCAAAGGTCGTTGCCTGTTTTGCAGGATACTGCATCATGACAATGAAAAAGCCTGGTTTACCTACAGAATCAGTGTACTCTCCAATAAACGCAAAGCCCTGCTCTAGGCTTTCGGCGGCTTCGTCGTCCATTCGCTGATATACAAACTTTTCCTGCGCCCACGGGTAGGAAACGACCTCCGTGCGATCGGTAATCGTTAACCCTTGGGCACTAATGGGTCCCTCCGGGCTCAAAACCAAGTTTCGTACCTCTTCCAAGGTTGTTGCTGCTTCAGGGAACCAAAAGTGGATCTGGACATCCGACTGCCGCTCTCCATTCGGTTCGTAGAAGAGGTGAATTTCCTTGCCGCTTTCACCTTCAACGCTCTCTCCCTGAAATTGATTCGACGGCAAGTAAACCGCGATGGGTAACCCTTCCGCCTCAAAGAGATCCAAGTTAACTTCCTGAACGCCTTGGCCTAAATTACTCATCACGACCTTATTTTGGGGAGGACTAGCCGATGACTCTTCCTCCGCTAAGGCTCCATTCGGAGTTTCCGTGGAAGATAGATAAACCGACTCTTCGGTATCTGCATTACTAGCTGCTTCTCGGAAAAAGCAGGCAGTAAATAGCAAACTGTAGAGTCCAGTCAATACAAACAGGCTAAAGTGCTTCATGAATGGTGTGAAAAGGTCAGCAGGAATGGAGTGAATCTTAGGTGAGATCGCACGTCCGGTTAGGCCACCACAAAATTTACCAGTTTTCCGGGCACGACAATCACTTTTTTCACTTCTTTCCCTGCAATGTATTTCTGGGCAATGTCCGAGTCACGCGCAAATTGCTCCAGTTCGTCTTTGCTGGCCTGGGCTGGAACCTGGATATTACCGCGAGTTTTGCCCATGATTTGAATGACCAGCGTAATCTCATCAACGACGAGAGCCGCTGGGTCAGCCTTCGGGAAGTTCTGCTGATGGACAGAATCAGTATGACCCAGATCATGCCACAACTCTTCTGCGATGTGGGGCGCAAAGGGAGCCAACAGCTTTAACAGGGTTTCAATCCCTTCCTGATACACCGGAGAGGTTTTGCAGGCGGCGTCTGCCAAGGCATTGCTGAGCTTCATCAGTTCTGAAACGGCGGTATTGAACTGATAATCACCTTCAAGGTCATCGGTAATTTCTTTAATCGCAGTATGGACGGCACGCCGCAGATCCTTCTCCGCCTTGCTCAACGTCCCTGATGGAGCCGTAACGGTTGCTGGATCAAACTCACGACACAAGCGCCAAATCCGATTCAAAAAGCGAAACTGTCCCTCTACGTCCGCGTCATCCCATTCCAAATCCTTTTCCGGGGGAGCTTTGAACAAGATGAACATGCGTGCCGTATCCGCACCGTAGCGACCCAAGACGCTGGCCGGATCAACACCGTTGTACTTCGACTTCGACATCTTCTCGAAGACAACTTCCAAAGCTTCACCCGTTGTTGGATCCGTAGGGTTCGCCAAATCCGGCACATCGGCTGGTGCGATATACTTCCCGGTGGTCGGATTTTTGTAGGCTGCGGCTTGTACCATGCCCTGAGTTAGCAACCGCTTGAACGGTTCGTCTACATTGAGCAAGCCGCGATCGCGCAAAAACTTGGTAAAGAAGCGCGAGTAGAGCAAGTGCAAAATCGCGTGTTCAATCCCGCCCACGTACTGATCCACTGCCATCCAATCGTTCGCGCAGGCCGAATCGAAAGCTTGAGACTCATTGCGGGCATCGGTAAACCGTAGGAAATACCATGACGAATCGATAAAGGTATCCATCGTGTCGGTTTCACGCTTGGCGGGTTCACCGCAGGAGGGACAAGGAACATTGACCCACGTTTCCAATTTCGCTAGGGGAGAAGGGCCACGTCCGGAAAATTCAACCTCTTGGGGCAATTCTACGGGAAGCTGATCGTCCGGTACAGCAACGGCTCCACAACTCGGACAGTGAATAACCGGAATAGGCACCCCCCAATAGCGCTGCCGTGAAATCAGCCAATCCCGCAGACGGTAATTGATGGTGCGCTGTCCTTTACCCTGTTTTTCTAACCAGGCGATCGCTGCTTCGACGCTTTGCCCTTCCCCTTTACCCGCCGCAACACCATCCAAGGGGCCAGAGTGAACCATCACCCCATCATTGGGATAGGCAACGGTCATCGTTTCTGCGTCCAAGGTTTCGCCTTCGGGCTGCACTACAACTTTGATCGGCAAGTTGAATTGCTTGGCAAATTCAAAGTCCCGCTGGTCATGAGCCGGAACCGCCATAATTGCGCCTGTGCCGTAGCCCATCAGCACATAATCGGCAATCCAGATGGGAATCTTTTCGTCATTGACGGGATTAATCGCGTAACTGCCTGTCCAGACCCCGGTTTTTTCTCGATCTTCGGCGGTGCGGTCAATCTCGCTCTTTTCCGATGCGGCCTTTTGATAGGCATCTACCGTGGCGGCTTGCTCCGGTGTCGTGAGTTTAGGCACTAAGGGATGCTCTGGCGATAGCACCATGAAGGTTGCGCCCCAGAGGGTATCGGGTCGGGTGGTGAACACCGTGATTTCGTCTCCGGTTTCCGTGTGAAACGTGACGTGAGCACCTGTAGATTTGCCGATCCAGTTTTCCTGCATCAGCTTCACCCGTTCCGGCCACCCGTCGAGCAAGGACAAATCATTCAGGAGTTGTTCGGCGTAGTCGGTAATTTTCAAAAACCACTGGCGCAGCATTCGCCGTTCAACCTTTGCCCCCGATCGCCAGGATTTGCCTTCGCTATCGACCTGCTCGTTGGCCAGCACAGTTTGATCGATAGGATCCCAGTTCACGGCAGATTCTTTCTGGTACGCCAATCCCGCTTTGAAAAATTCCAGGAAAATCCACTGCGTCCAGCGGTAATAGTCCGGTGAACAGGTGGCGACTTCCCGATCCCAGTCGTAGGACAAGCCCAGTTGCTGAAGCTGCGATCGCATCTGGTCAATATTCTGATACGTCCATTTCGCGGGATGAACCCCCCGATCAATGGCGGCATTCTCCGCAGGTAGACCAAAGGCATCCCAGCCCATGGGGTGCAAGACGCGATACCCCTGCATCCGGCGGACACGGGCGATCACATCCGTAATTGTGTAGTTGCGGACGTGCCCCATGTGCAAATTTCCCGATGGATAGGGAAACATAGATAGGGCATAAAACTTAGGCTTATCGGCATCCTCGTCAGCCCGATCTAGGCGTTGATTCGCCCATATCTGCTGCCATTTTCCTTCAATTTCTGCTGGGCTGTACCGAGACTCCACGCCGATAAACTCCTCTAAACTTAGAACTCAGATCAGTAACTCGACCGAATTAAAACCAGACTTGCCCTGCGCCGACCGCGCAGCGCTTTTGGGATTATATGGTTAATTATTTCTAGCTACTTTTAGTACTTCATCATTGTAATGGTTGGTTTCGCAGGTCGGTAGCAGGTTGATAACGCGATGGAAAAATCTCACTACGCTGTGTTTGTTTACGGTACGCTTCAGCCCGGAGAAAAGTATCACGATCCCTACTGTGGGGGATTTGTGGTGGATGCTTATCCAGCGATCGCCTATGGGGAACTGTACGATCTACCCGTGGGCTATCCCGCCATGACCGTGGGCGATCGCCCGATCCAGGGATGCTGCCTAATCTTTGACAACCCAGAGATCTTAGTTCGGTTAGATGAACTAGAAGGCTATGTGCCAGGGCGATCGCCCCACGAAAATGAATACCAGCGCGAACTCACGGAGATTTTTAACCTCGACCTGAGTCGCACTGGTACTGCCTGGATCTATCGGATGGTTGCAGAAAGAGCGATCGCCCGAGGAGGAAAAATTTATCCAACCTCCCCTTGGACGGGTCGCGTCTGAGTGCAAACTATTTACTGAATACTCTGCGCTGGAGTAGGGGTCGTCATGGGAGGCTGAGAAGGGGACACCTTGGGAATTTCAATGATGGGGCGATCGAGCGCAATCATCAACGCATCATCACTCACCGCAACCTCAGAGGTGGGCTGCTCCGTGGAATTAGTGGCAAGCTGCGGAGTGGGAGCATTGAACCCTCCGAACAGAGCCGTCGCCACGCCAGCGATCGCCGCCGCTGCCGCTGCACCCCCCCAGACCAAGACTCGCTTTGTACGGCGACGCTGCACCCGCGCAAAAACCCGATCCGCCATCACATCCGCCGACGTCATTTCACCCTCCGGCATCGGCAGGGTTTGAACAGCATGGTGCATCTGCTGCATCTGGGCATACACACGCTGGAGAGCCGGATCGTTTGCTAACCAACGCTCCACCTGCTGCCGTTCGGCAGGGGTTACTTCACCGTCTAGATAGGCACTCAAAAGCTCGGCCTGGGCAAAGGGAACGGTTGCTTTGGGCTGTTCAGCATCCAACCGGGCAAAGACTTGATCAATCGTCTGCTCAATGCTTGCAGTACTGGATACTGGAACGGGTAGCGTTTGAATTCCCTCGCGGAGTCGTAACAACCGGGAGTACAATTGCTGCACCGTAGCGTCGTTCTTTAGCCAGCACTCCACTTGGCGACGCTCCTCCGACGAGCCTTCGCCATCCAAGTACGCACTAATCATTTCAAAGCGATCGCGCTTGAGGTTATCCAGACAATCTGGAGTACCGCATAAAGCAGTACTTACGTCCGCGCGCTGAACCTGATCCTCCAACGCCTCAGGGAGAGGAGAAATCGGTTTAGAGTTGTCACGAGCATCAAAATAGTGATTCATTTTCGCTGATCTACTCAAAGAGATAGAAACCAGGTCACACCCAGGAGCTACGTGTACCAAGTTGAGCTATTCACCCAGTCAGATCATAGAGCAAGGTTCTAAAAACCTGGTAGTATGTTGCACTTTCATCACTATTGCAGTCTGAAGCGAGTTCAGAAGCGGTGAGTACAACCGTTGCTCTATCGACGGTCTATGCCTCAAGGTAGGGTTGCAGTTGGGACTGTAACCGCTGCCGTGCCCGTGCAATTCTGGACTTGACCGTGCCTAGGGATACGCCAGTCAATTCGGCAATATCTTCATAGGGCATGCCTTCAATTTCGCGTAATACAATCGTGGTGCGGAAAACTTCGGGCAAATCTGCGATCGCATCCCGTAACTGGTCATAAAACTCACGGGTGCTCAACTGTTCATCGGGTCCGGGTTCATCCGAGGCAATTTCCCAGTCCATTTCTCCATCTTCTGCAAGGCGAGGGGCATCCAGCGACAGCGGCGGACTCACCCGTTTGCGTTTCCGCAACTCGTCATAGAAGAGATTGGTCGCAATCCGGCTTAACCATCCCCGAAACTTCACAGGATCTTGTAACCGTTTGATATTGCGGTACACCCGAATCCAAACTTCTTGGGCTAGATCGGCTCGGTCAGACCAGTCGGGGGCAAGGTGATATAAAACCCGCTCCACATGGGATTGGTAACGTCGCAGTAGCTCAGAGAAGGCCGTGCGATCGGGCTGCATACCCTCCTGACACCGCAAGATGAGATCATAGGTGGATAAGGTGGTCGGAGATGCAGGAGTCGGGGATGATCCAGACTTCGCTGCTGACCAAGAGGAGATAGGAATAGACTGACTCATGGGTACACTCAGCTCCAGGGATTCCTGTGTAGATGGATGCTCATTTGCCTTAAGAAGTTCCCGCGATACCGCTGGGTTTCGAAAAGGGTTGACCTGTTCTGAATCTGACATGCGACGGCTCCTTGCTGATGACACCACGGAAGACGGTAGGATACAGGTTCAAACCAATGTGCTTGATTGATGACTTGAGCCAGAACCGTACCCCCTAAGAACTAGTAAGGACTAGCCCTCGGCTATGCCACTATTCGGTGTTCCACGCTAGGCGTCGGGAACCTTAGAGAGCTAGATCAGAGTCAGCACGTACATGAATTGAGGCATGATCGGCCAACAAAGCCTTACACCGAAGGCAATATGACTCTATCCCTCGATCGGTGTATTGCTCTAGGCGGACTAGGACGGTTTTTAATCTGGACAAGCGATCGCCATAATCCGCCTTAAGAGAGATGTTAAAAACTCGCTTCTGTTGGGGATTTCACCCAACAGGATGATTCTCCTAGGGGAGCCAGCAAGGGACAGATGGGCGATCGCCCTGTTCATAGTTTCTAATACTCATCCCGATCACGTTCAGCGTTCATTCCAATCCCAAATTTAGGATTTCGGGAGGATGTGAATCGAGCGATCGCTTGACTAGCGTGGGGTTGATGCCCAGTCGCCTTCAAATCCGTAAATCTTGCCCATCTGCCACCCCAGCAGTTCCGTATCCTAGAGTTATGCCTTCGAAGCCGACTCGGAACCGAGTGCCGCAGTCAAGGTGGCATTGTGCACATCTACACCGTTTCTAGAGATCATGGCTAATCTCAAACATCCTTCTATTTCTGACGTTCAGCACCTTCACCAAGAGGTAGAAGGCTTAAAACGCGAATTGCACCAAACGCAGCAGCAGCTTCAGAATGCCCACGAAAAAGAACAGTATTACGCAGCATTGATGGCGACATCGCCCGTAGGCATCTTTCGCACCGATCGCGCTGGGCACTGTATTTACGTGAATGAACGCTGGTGTGAACTGACTGGCATTGCTGCCGAAGATGCCATGGGGCACCAATGGTCACAAACGCTTCATCCTTTAGATCGCGATCGCGTCATTCAAACGTGGTATGAGGCCGCCCAACAACAGCAGATCTTTCGATTGGAGTACCGCTTTCTACACCCCACAGGACGGATCGTTTGGGTACTAGCTCAGGCTCGCCCAGAGAAAAATGCCCAGCAGGAGGTCGTTGGTTATGTCGGCACATTGACCAACATCACCGATCGCAAAGCATCCGAATATGCCCTGCAAGCCAGCGAAGAAAGATTTCGGGCCACCTTCGAGCAAGCGGCTGTGGGGTTTGCCCATGTTGATCCGTCGGGGCGATGGTTACGCGTCAATCAGCGCCTCTGCGATATCGTTGGATATTCGCGGGAAGAATTGCTGAACAAAACCTTTCAAGACATCACCTATCCGGACGACTTAGCCAGCGATGAGGCGTTAGTCCAGCAAACTCTGACAGGCGAAATTGACCATTACTCCCTGGAAAAGCGCTATATCCGCAAAGACGGGGTGTCAATTTGGGTCAGTATTACCGTATCGCTTGTCAAGACTCCCTCGGAGACCGTTGAAACCCCTGATTTGTCATCTGCCTCGCCCACCTACTTCATTGTTGTGATCGAGGATATTCAGGAGCGGAAGCAAGCCGAACTCAAGCTTCAAGAACGCGCCGAGGAACTGTCCTACCTGAACACGGTTCTATCCCGAACCACGGCTCTCTTGAAACGCCGCAACCAGGAGTTAGATCAGTTTGCCTACGTTGCCTCCCACGATTTGAAAGCCCCCCTACGGGCGATCGCCAACTTGTCGGAATGGATTGAAGAGGATCTGGAGGGATCTCTGCCTGCGAAAAACCAGCGTCAAATGCAACTGCTACGAGGCCGAGTTCATCGCCTAGAAGCGCTGATTGATGGACTGCTGGACTATTCTCGCGTTGGGCGTGCCCAAACCCCGGTTGAACAGGTGGACGTAAACGCTATGTTGCAAGGTTTAGTGGATTCTTTGGCTCCCCCTGATGGGTTTCAGGTCAACATTGCGCCCAATATGCCGATGTTTCCCACAAAGCGCATGCCCCTACAGCAAGTGTTTCTGAACTTAATTGCCAATGCATTCAGGCATCATCCCAATCCGACCGCAGGCCATGTCCAAATTTCTGTACAGGAGAATGGGCGATTCTACGAATTTTTTGTATCCGATGATGGCAGTGGCATTGATCCGCGCTACCACAGTAAGATTTTCCAGATTTTTCAAACCTTAGAAGCACAGGATACACGGGAAAATACAGGGATGGGACTATCCATCGTCAAAAAAATCGTGGAAACTGAAGGCGGCAGCATTTCGGTGGAGTCCCAAATGAACCAAGGCACAACGTTTCGGTTTCTATGGCCGCGATCGCCCGAAGACAGTTAGCCAGCATGACACAACGACGACGAATTTTGATTGGAGTTGGGGGAGGCATTGCCGCCTACAAAGTCTGTGACCTCGTCTCCCGTCTTGCCAAAGCTGGGGATGTCGAGGTGCGTGTCGTCCTGACCGAAAGCGCACAGCAATTTGTAACACCCCTCACCTTTGCCACCCTATCCCGCCATTCCGCTTATACCGACCAGGACTTTTGGCAGCCGATCCACGGTCGTCCCCTGCACATTGACCTAGGGGAGTGGGCAGAGATTATGATCCTTGCACCGCTAACCGCTAATACCTTGGGGAAGATCGTGCATGGGTTGGCGGATAATTTACTGCTCAATACCATCCTGGCGTCCACTTGTCCCGTTCTCGTTGCTCCGGCCATGAATACCGATATGTGGCAACAACAATCGGTGCAGCGGAACTGGCACCAGCTTCAAACTGACCCACGCTACCACGGCATGATGCCAGAGGCCGGACTGTTAGCCTGCGATCGCGTTGGCCAGGGTCGCATGGCGGAACCCATTGATATTGAAGCCTATGGGCGATCGCTCCTCCATACCAAAGGACAGCGGGACTTAACCGGACGACACATCTTGATTAGTGCAGGCGGAACTCGCGAGTATTTTGATCCGGTGCGGTTTATTGGTAATCCCTCAACGGGAAAAATGGGTATTGCCCTTGCCCAGGCGGCGGCTCACCGTGGAGCCGAAGTGACAATAGTTCATGGCACAATGGAGACCGCGTTGACCGATCGGCTCTTGGGGGTGCGGGCGATCGCCGTATCGAATGCGGCTGAAATGCGGCAAGCGATTCTGGAGCAATTTCCGGGGGCAGACTGGACAATTATGGCTGCCGCTGTAGCCGATGTTGCTCCGGCTATCTACACCGCTCACAAACTCCCCAAGAAGGATTTGCCTCAGGATCTCCCGCTCACCTCAGTTCCCGATATTGCCGCCGAATTGGGCCAACAAAAACAGTCCCATCAAGTTCTGGTGGGATTCGCGGCGCAAACGGGAGATATTGTGCCGCCTGCCCTCGCAAAACTGGAGCGGAAACAGTTGGATCTGATCGTGGCAAACCCCGTGGATGTCGCAGGTAGTGGATTCGGGAGCGATCGCAACCAGGCCATTATCCTGTCCCGTTCCGGGGAAAAGGTCGCCATTGCACCCACAACGAAACTAGCATTGGCACATCAAATCTTTGACGTTTGCCAACAGGTTGTCCAAGGTCGAGCAAAAAATCTAGGCTGAGCGGGGAAACTGCTGCTCTTGCTGCTGGAGTTGGTGCATATGTTGAAACAATTTCCAGCAGTACTGCTCCGGCAAACCACAGGTCATAGCGCCTCGCAGCACTACATTGAAATACCAATCGTTAGGCGCATGCTCCTGGGAATGCTTTTCAATGACGGTGTAGGTTCTTACCGGGCTGTATTCGACTGCACCAGAGTGAATCGTTACCATTTCATGACGATAGCCTTCTTCCCGTTCGTCGAGGCGATCGCTCAACCGCATGGGCAATCGGTATAGTACGCCTTCAACGGACGCATGGGGATCTTTGACAATATCCAAAACACCACAGTTGCGGAGGCGCGATCGCCGAAAGAAGCCGAGCCGATATCCGTGCAGTGTGGCGTGCCCAATCACATACTCATGGGTGTGTTCGCCCAGGGAGCGCTTTAGATCCACTGGACACATGCACGATCCATAGGCAAAGTAGTAGAAAAAGTCGGCATTCGCGTTCGGGGCATTGGTGGCTTTAGGCAGGGGTGCCATGTCGGAAGGTCGGGTCATGGAACTTTCGCAGGGTGCAGCGTGGGTGACGGATTTCATGATCTAAGATTTCCCAAATCTTAGCAGAGTTTATCTAAATTCTCATAACCCGATAGGAAAACCGTAGTTTTTAGAAACACATTGGCCTATGGCTACTTTTGGGGGGGCGGATGAGTCAGACTCATCATGGATTTGCACCCACACCTTTACTGGACACACCGCCTGGGTGCGATCGCTAGCCTTTAATCCACGAACGGGATTGCTCGTGACCGGAGGGGGCGATCGCACCGTTAAGCTATGGTCGGTGCCAAACCGTAAACTCGTGACCAGCCTTGAAGGGCATACAGGCTGGGTGAGGGCTGTGGCGATGAGTCGTACGGGAATGCAGGTCGTCAGCGGCAGCAACGACAACATGATTCGGCTTTGGAATACCCAATCCGAACGTTTAATCACAGTGCTTTCAGGACACACAGATTCCGTGCGGACTGTGGCCTTTATTCCCGGTGATCAGGCGATCGCCAGCGGCGGACAGGATAATACGATTCGGCTTTGGGATCTGGAAACCCAGACCCTGAGGCGTACGTTGGTCGGCCATGACCATTGGGTTCTTTCCGTTGCCCCCAATCCCAGACGTCCGGTTCTGGTTAGCGGAAGTTATGATGGCCGCATTGGTCTATGGGGCTTAAAACAGCGTCAACCCCTCGGATTCTTGGAAGGGCACACAGAACCCGTACTGTCGGTCGCCGTTAGTTTAGATGGACGCTGGATTGCGAGCGGAAGTGGCGATCGCACCATTCGCATTTGGGACAGCACAACAGAAGCCTGTGTCCTGACTCTTCAAGGCCATCACGATGCAGTAAATGCCGTAGTCTTTGCGCCAGAAGGATACCTCCTCGCCAGTGCTAGCTCAGATCAAACGATCAAGATTTGGAATTTGAATCAGGCTAAAACGATTGCAACCTTGAGCGGCCATACGCAGGGGGTATGGTCAGTCGCGTTTGGTGAAGACGCCAATACGCTATTCAGCGGCGGATGGGACGCCACCGTACGGTTATGGGAGCGATCGCCCACCCAGTATGATCAGAACGACGCATCTAATACAGAAGGATAAAACCTATGGAGATGCCATTTTTGGTATCGGTTGACTGGCTAGCGGAACATCTCCAAGACCCAAATCTCATTATCATCGATAGCCGCTTTTCCCTTGCCGAGCCCCAACTCGGTCGGCAGCAGTATCAAACCAGCCATATTCCAGGTGCGTTCTATCTTGATCTCAATACGGATTTATCCAGTCCTGTCCAACCCCACGGTGGTCGTCATCCCCTTCCTGACGTTGACACCCTCGCTAAAACCTTTGCAGATCTCGGCATTCAATCCGGTCTTGCTGATCGGGAAACTACGTTTGTCGTGGCTTACGATGCCTCTCGCTTTGCGTTTGCGTCTCGTCTGTGGTGGCTGTTGCGGTATCTGGGACACGATCAGGTAGCTGTGCTGGATGGCGGATTTCCAGCGTGGCAGGCGGCGGAACGTCCCGTTACCGCTGATGAACCGCAGCCTCAGCCCAAGACCTTTATTCCCAGAGTGCGATCGCACTGGGTGAAGGCGATCGCCCAAGTGGAATCCGAACTCGGGCAAGCGATTTTAGTGGATTCCCGCGAAGGAGCACGATATCGCGGCGAACAGGAACCGATCGATCCGGTGGCTGGACACATTCCGGGAGCACTCAACTATCCCTGGCAAGAGGTCACCGATGAGCACGGATTCGCCTACCCTGCGGCGCACAACAAACAGCGCTGGTCTTCTCTACCCAGCCCCCAAAACCTAACAGTTTACTGCGGTTCAGGAGTTACAGCCTGCGTCAACCTGCTCTCGTTGGAATGGGCAGGCATTCACGATGCAAATCTCTATGCGGGAAGCTGGAGTGATTGGTGCTCCTACGCCCACACCCCCAAAGCCCAAGGCGATGAACCCTAAAACCGACCTGTCATAGTTAAAAGACCCTGCTGACCGAGCAACAACTCCCGCAACAGGCTAAAGATGCCCACCCAAAGGATGGGAGAAATATCAACTCCCCCCAACGGTGGCACAAGCTTTCGCGTCGGGAGCAGGAAAGGTTCCGTAGGAATCGCGACCAGGTTAAAGGGAAACTTGTTTAACTCCGCCTGGGGATACCAGGTCAGCACAATCCGGAAGATGAAGAAAAGGGTCATCAGGCCGAGGAAAATGCCTAATCCCCAGGTTGCGATCGCCAACGGGTCAACCATAAAACTTAATAAAACGTTGCAATGTTAGAGCCAATCCCTCATATTTTATAGCGATCGCTCCTCATTCATCACAGCGATGCTAATCAGCTCTAGATTCCAGAGCAAAACGGCTATCTCCCAAGCGCTAGGAGCCATAGGGGTTTAGAAACTACGGATTCGCGGTTCAGATTATGAAACGGACTTCTCAAAAGATAACCAGATCGATAAGATAAGTGAAGGCAAAGTTGAATCACGTTTAGGAAAGCCAGAGTTATGACCCCATCCTTAGCGAATTTTTTGTATAGCTTGCTAGCTGGTGCTCTTATTGTTGTTATTCCAGCTACGGTTGCGCTTGTTTTCATTAGCCAAAAAGATAAAATTCAGCGCTCTTAAGGATCTAGGCGAGCGATCGCCTGTACCTGTCGATGAAGTGATTGATCTACAACCGCCACTCAAGAAACTTGCTGTTGTCTCCTGCTGACCCGTGCTGCATAGAGAAATTGGCAAGTGACTTGGGTGGTTTGTTAGTTTCCGAAAAACCACAGCCGATGTGTCGGTTCTCTGGTATTAGTATTGGGAATACAAGCTCATCTGCGAGGATGGCAAGGCAAATTCTTAAATGCGATCGCCCGTTGGGTAGGCTCGTCGCAGTGGAGGTTTCCCTAAAAACTCGTTAGCATGGGGCTAGAGCGAAGTCAGAGGTTATCGAATGATTAACTTTGGGGGAGGGCCTGCGTCAATTCTAGGCATCGCGCTGATTGTCGCAGCAGCAGGTCTGTATTTTGTGCGAACAACGCGTCCAGAGTTGTCTCGCGACTATGACATTTTCTTTTCAGCCGTTGCGCTCATTTGCGGGGGCATTTTGCTGTTCCAGGGCTGGCGCTTAGATCCTCTACTGCTATTGAGCCAGCTTGCCTTAGCCGGATCCGCAGGATTTTTCGTATTTGAAAACATTCGACTCCGGGGCATCACCACCGAGCAGGCTAAGCGTTCAACGCCGATTGTGGATGATGAGCGTCCGGTCAGCCGTGTGTACCGTGCCGAACTGGATGAACTGCCCTACAACGACTATGCAGATGAGCGATCCTCGGCTCGTCGCATTCGGGGAACGGAAGACCCACGGGCTGATCGCTATTACGATGAGTACGACAGTCCCCGACGACGCTCCAGCAGTCGGCCTAGCCCAGAAAGACGGCTGCGGGCAAGTGATGATTATCCCCCTCCTCCCCAAGCCGCCGCACCTCGTCGCTCATCGAGTCGGCCTTCGCGTCCCCCTGAGCGTTACAGCGATCGCCCACCAGAAACTAACACATGGGATGAGGGCTACGATCGACCCGCATCTTCAGCCTATAACCGTCCCCCCTTAGATAACGGGGATGAGCCACCTGTGCGTTCTGCCTCTAGCCGTCCACCGAGTGCCGATGCGCCTACGCCCCGTCGCAGCCGCAGACGTCCTCCCTCAGAGGCATCGCGCGAATTGGATCCCTCCTCCTCAACTGATGCATCCTATGTTGATTATCAACCCCTAGGACAATACCCTACTCCTGATACCGAGTCCTATCGGAGTTTCTCGTAGAGGTTACCCCATAAGACTTTAAGATGCTGCTGGACCAAAATCTGGCAGTTTTTTAATGGGATCGTGAATGGTTTACTGAACTAGCACCCCTAGGCTTGTAGGGATTAATAGTCTCAACGCAGGGATTCACGTTATCAAGTTGGCCAAAATCTCTGAGAACAATTTTGAGGACGTGTCAGTCTTAACGATCAACAGGGAACTGTCCCTAATCGGTGCAAATGCTGCTGAATTCCTGTGCCATGATGGATATACCCGTGATGGTTGAAGGCCAAGAACGTCGTTAAAATCAGCGTCGCACTTAGAGTCTCAGATTCTCCAAAGTTGGTGATTTGTCCAGACTCTCGATACACCCAGTGGTATAGCAGTTGTACACGTCTTTTTGTAATCCGTCCATCGCTCACCCATGCCAAGAATGACGAAACCTCTCTTCCAAACCTTGACCACAGGACTCCTGGTGTCCGGAACAGCCGTTGGTCTCAATGTGCTGAATGCCCTATCTCCGGTAGAACTGCTCAATCCCGCTCAGTTGGGTCGTGCCCAGCCTCAAATGGCGATCGCTCAAACCGATGTTGAAGAAGCCATCCGGGTGCGCGTGTATCGTGAGGCCAGTCCAGCCGTGGTCTCCATTGAGACCCCCGATAGCACAGGCAGCGGCAGCATCATCCGCGAAGATGGCCTGATTCTGACCAACGCCCACGTTGTCGCCGGAGCTTCGACGGTGAAAGTCATCCTCGCCGATGGCACAGAGTTAACCGGCGATGTCATTGCCTTTGCCGATGGTGGGCTTGACCTTGCCGCCGTCAAAGTCCCCGGCCAAACGAACCTTCCTACGATTCCAATTGCAAACCCAGACTCAGTCGAGGTTGGACAATCAGCCTTTGCTATTGGAAACCCCTTTGGTCAGTTTCAAAACACGTTTACGGTCGGTATTGTCAGCCGGATTGATCGCGATCGCGGCCTGATTCAAACCGACGCAGCGATTAATCCGGGTAATTCCGGTGGCCCCCTCATTAACAGCAACGGAGAACTCATTGGCGTCAACACCTCCATTTTCACGACCGGAGATGGGGGAAATATCGGTCTGGGATTCGCAATTTCGATTGATCAGGTAGAACCGTTCCTCGTGGCGATCGCCGAAGGTCGAGCCTCAACAACCGCACAACAGTTCCCCAACTCCGGTGGCCGCCCTCCAGAGCAAATCGCTCTAAACTCGCAACCCGTTGAAGGGCAACTAGACAACGGCAGCAGTGTCTTACCCTTCGATAACAGCTTCTACAACACCTACCAATTTGAAGGACGAGCGGGGCAACAGGTCATTATCGAAATGATAAGTCAGGATATTGACGCCTACCTTATCCTGCTAGATCCCAACGGTCGCGAACTCTCTCAGGATGACGATGGGGGCGGCGGTACGAATGCCCGCATCATCGTTTCGTTACCCGAAAATGGAACCTATACCTTACTAGCAAACTCCTATGGCCCTGGTGAGGCAGGACTGTACACCCTACGAGTTGGCGAGGTTGGCCCCACAGCCCCCTCTCGGTCTACCGCTACGGCTCCAACCTCTGTCTTACTGCGGGAACAAGGCGTTCTGGGTCGCGGATCGCAGGTTCTAGCAGAGGATGGAAGCTACTACGACGAGTACAGTTTTGAGGGAGAAACGGAACAAACCGTGACGATCTCGCTGGAAAGCAATGAGTTCGACCCCTATCTGATTGTGCTAACGCCGGATGGTCAGGTGTTGGCGCAAAACGATGATGCCAACGCTAGAACAACGAACTCACAAATTAGGGTGACGCTGCCGATGCGTGGTACATACACAATTTACGCAAACTCCTACGACAGCACTGGGCGGGGACAGTACACCTTAACCGTTCGGTAGAGGTTCCGTTAGCGAAGTCCTGCTTCGTCAGCAACGCATGACAGACCTCTCCCACCTTCCCCGTGGCAAGGTGGGGGATAATCGTTCTGGGCAGCCCAGAACGATTATCCCCAAGTTAAGAGGGCTTCTTTTCCCACTGGAGGCGCTATCTCAGAGCCAGGAGATCGCAAACCTTGTTTAGATCTCCCACCAGCCCCCTTAAGAACGGGAGGAACCGAGCCAACGATGGATTGAAGTCCCCCGTTTTATAGACCCAAAGCGGATTCCCGAAGGGTAGGGGGAGCAAAGCCAGGATTCATTGTGAAATAACCTAATGTTCGATCTACCGAGATTAGATGCTTAGCGTAACCCGATCCAAGAGAAGAAATCTTGATGAGTCAATAGCTCAATTACGATCAGGGCGGCAAAGCCAATCATGGCAAACCGTCCATTAATTAGCTCTGCATATCTCGTCCAACCGAAGGCGGGGGCTGGTTCCAGGGGCTGCTCGGTGTCTGGTTCTGGTACGTTCTGAACCGGGGTATCGTTGGTCATACGCGATGTTGAAGAAAAACTCAATGAAAGGGAGGAACAGTATGCGGGACTCGACCCCCATGATACGTCCTCGAAGTCGCGCAGGCGAGCGCTAGTGAGATGAACCCGCCGTAGATTCTGCGGTTTCCTGTGCTTTGACCGCGTTAATGAGCGATCGCACCTCGTCTGTGCCCTCTGACGGATCAAAGCCCAGGGGAAGCTTGCCTTTTGCTAACATTCTTAACCCCAATGGCCCCAGACTTATCAACCCACGCCAATCCCGAAACGAATTGCCAACAACTTCTAAACCAAACCGACGTTCATCAATCCAACCACCCTCCTTAACCAAATCAATCAAAACCTTGCGGTGACGAATCGGGCGACTATCCTGAGCTGTTTTGCGGTCTAGAATCTCCTGCTTGATCTTGCTGATCTGATCCATAGGCGCTACATCCATCGGGCAAACCGAATTGCAGTAGTAGCAGCGAGTGCAGCCCCAAACTCCGGTTGTGTCCTGGTTATAGGCTTCAAGACGCTCCTCAGTGGTGCTATCCCGTGAATCTTCAACCATCCGGTACGCTTTGGCGAGGGCGTGGGGGCCGACAAAATTAGGATTAACCTCGCGGGCATTGCATTCGGAATAGCACGCACCGCACAAAATACAGTTTCCAGTTTGATTGAGGCGATCGCGCTCTTCAGGGGTTTGGAGAAATTCCCGTTCGGGAATCCGCCGTGCTTCTGTACTAACGTAGGGATTCACCACTTCTAGGTTGTCCCAGAAGCTAGCCATATCCACCACCAAATCCCGAATAACGGGCATATTTCCCATCGGAGCGATCGTCATCGTGGGCACACTATCCGAGGGCGAAATTGCGTTTAGCCGTGTAACCTCGCTGCCAATATTTTCCTTACACGCTAGGGTCGAGCGTCCGTTAATCCGCATAGAGCAACTGCCGCAAATCGTATTCCGACAGTTTTTCCGAAATGATAAGCTACCGTCTTGCTCCCATTTAATCTGGTTTAGACAGTCGAGGATGGTATTTCCCGGAGCAGCGTCTAATTCATAGGGTTGAACGTAGGGAGCACCGTTTTCGTCCTGTCGTAAAATCTCAAATCGAACCTGCATGGTGATGGATCCAAATCAGTGAAGTGCTGGACTTGATTGCCCTGCCTTCTACTCTAAACTGAATGCTCAAAGACTGGCGTTAGGACGCAAAGAGTTGCAACACTGATTGACTGACAAAACTCACACAACCCTGATTCTCTCGTAGGTTGGGTGAG
>JACYMB010000307.1 GCA_015272205.1 Synechococcales cyanobacterium T60_A2020_003
ATGATTGCTGGACGACTGAAGGAAACGCCTTATTCTCAATACGGTGTGCTTCTTTCTGTGACCAATTACGTTGAATTTTCGGCATCGCCCAGTTCGGGTTGGATGGGAAGTCTGTTAGGTTGGCTGCTGCTGCTCTTGATTTTCCTGGGGATGTGGAGTTGGATTGTGAACCGAGGCTCGATGGGTGGATCGGCCCTGACGATCGGTAAGAGTAAAGCCCGCATCTATTCTGAAGGCAGTGTGGGGGTCACGTTTGACGATGTGGCTGGCATTGATGAGGCCAAGGCGGAATTGCGGGAGATTGTCGATTTTTTACAAAATGCGGAAAAGTACACGCGGCTGGGAGCCAAAATTCCGAAAGGGGTGCTGTTGGTGGGGCCACCGGGAACGGGAAAGACGCTGCTGGTACGGGCGATCGCCGGAGAAGCAAGAGTTCCGTTTTTTAGTATTTCTGGCTCTGAATTTATTGAACTCTTTGTGGGTGTGGGTGCAGCACGGGTGCGGGATTTGTTTGAGCAGGCGAAACGGCAGGCTCCCTGCATCGTGTTTATTGATGAGTTGGATGCGTTGGGGCGATCGCGTGCCAGTGCTAGCCCCATTCAGTCCAGCAACGAAGAACGGGAGCAAACCTTAAACCAGTTACTTTCCGAGATGGACGGGTTTGATCCGAACACGGGGGTGATCCTGTTAGCTGCAACGAATCGACCAGAGGTTTTAGATCCGGCCTTACGGCGTCCCGGTCGTTTTGATCGGCAAATCGCGATCGATCGCCCGGATAAAGGTGGGCGGGAAGCGATCCTGAACCTTCATGCCAACCATGTGAAATTAGCTCGCGATGTTGATTTGTCGAAGTTGGCGGCTAGAACACCGGGATTTGCGGGAGCGGATCTGGCTAATCTCGTGAATGAAGCTGCATTGCTGGCCGCCCGCGAGGGTCACGATAGCGTGAGGATGGTGGACTTTAACGAAGCGATCGAACGGGTTGTGGCAGGACTGGAGAAGAAGTCTCGCGTATTGAATGAGTTGGAGAAAAAAATTGTGGCCTACCACGAAGTCGGCCATGCCCTGATTGCCGCCTTAATGCCCGGTTCCGGCAGTGTAGAAAAAATTTCTGTGGTGCCCCGCGGGATTGACGCCTTGGGGTACACGCTCCGTTTGCCTGAAGAAGACCGCTTTTTGATGACGGAATCCGAAATTCGGGGACAGCTTGTGATGCTATTGGGTGGGCGCTCGGCTGAAGAGGTGATCTTTGGCTCGACCTCTACGGGGGCGAGTGATGATTTGCAAAAAGCGACTGACCTTGCCGAACGATTTGTCACGCTGTACGGCATGAGCGATGCGTTGGGGTTAGTGGTCGTCGATCGCTCTCCGCAAACGTTCTTGGAGGGCTACTCTTCTCCGCGTCGTTCCGTGAGTGCTCCGGTGGCGGCGACTATTGATCAGGCGATCCATCAACTGATCGATGACGCTCATCGGATAGCGTTGGTCATTTTGGAGCAAAATCGGGATCTGCTGGACGAAACCGCTCGATCGCTCATGGAAAAGGAAGTTTTGGAAGGTCAGGATCTGAAGTTGGTTTTGAGTCATGTTCAGGCTCCTGGATCGTTGGCAGAATGGTTGCGAACGGGCAAACTGGGCGATCGCCCCCCGTCTGAACCTCCAGTATTAGATAATGGAAAAACGTCTCAACCCCACGTTAACCCTAAGTTTCTGCTGTAATGTTTTGAGCCATCAACGGTTTCACCCCAAGCTACCCGGCCTTGCTCGATTGAGGCAATCCTTCAAAGCCCTTCAGCATCGGAACTATCGACTCTACTTTGTGGGGCAAGGGATTTCTATAGTTGGCACCTGGATGACGCAGATCGCCGCCATCTGGTTGACCTATCATTTGACCAATTCCCCCTTTCTGTTAGGCATTGTGGGCTTTGTGGGCCAAAGTCCCAGTATTGTGCTGGCTCCGGTTGCGGGCTATCTGGGCGATCGCTGGAATCGTCGTCATATATTGCTGGTGACCCAAAGTTTAGCCCTGATTCGCTCCTTGGCGTTGGCGATCTTGGCGTTTACCAATCATCTAGACGTGGGACATTTGATTGTCCTGAGCTTTATTCAGGGCGTGTTAACCGCAATTGATTTGCCCACGCGTCAGGCGTTCGTCTCTGAAATTGTTGAAACCAAAGCTGACTTGGGCAGTGCGATCGCCCTTAATTCCTCCCTGGTGAGTGGGGCACGGCTCCTTGCTCCGGCGATCGCCGGACTCTTGCTCAGCTCTGTGGGGGCAGGCATGTGCTTTCTTCTGGATGCCATTAGCTATGGTGCGGTGATTACTGCCCTTGTGGCGATGAAACTTCAATCTAGATCGCGTCAGTGCCCGCAGGAAAGGCATCCACCCTGGCACGAAATTTCCATTGGGTTCAGCTACACATTGCATTCTCAGCCTATTCGGACGGTTCTGCTGTTGTTGGCGTTTACGACGTTTTTGGGAACGCCCTTCATTGCGCTAGGCCCTGTCTTTGCCGATGATGTGCTGGGGGGTAACTCTGATATTTTCGGATTTTTGATGACGGCATCTGCCATCGGGGCACTGATCGGTGCGCTCTATCTCAGTTCTCGCCCGGACAAACGAGGCATCGAAAAGCTGATTGTGGTTTCCCCGGTTGGTCTAGGCTTGGGGTTGCTGCTGTTTTCCCAATCTCGCACCCTCAGTTTTTCGCTGCTCTTGATCGCGTGTATTGGTCTGATGTTAGTGATTCAAAGTGCCAGCAGTAATACCTTTATTCAAACGATTGTGGAGGATCGTAAGCGGGGACGGGTGATGGGATTTTATACCCTTACGTCGGAAGCGGGGATTCCGTTGGGTAATCTCTTTGCTGGAATCCTAGCCAGCCAGATTGGTGTTCAAACAACGCTGGCTATAGAGGGGACTTTGTGTATCCTGATCGCGGTTGTTTTTCGGAAGTATTTACCCCATCTACGAGCGGCGATCGCTGCGGCTGGGTAGGCGAAGGTTCTGGGGGACAAACGCGGGGGGATAGATCCCGGAAGCTCTATCCCCTCCACCATTCGTTTACCCTCCGACGCTGTGCAAATGGTCGGCTAAGCGCATAGCTAACGCTGCCAGGGTCAGGGTTGGATTAGCGGCGGGTGATGCCGGGAAAACGGACAAATCGCAGGCATAGAGGTTGGTGTATCCGTGAAATTTGAGGTTGGTATCGACAACGCCTACCCCCGGTTCGCCCATCCGCAGGGTTCCGACTTCATGGGCAACTCCTCCTAGTCCGGCTTGTTTGAGGGTGAGATCCTGTCCGGCGATCGCCATACCTCCCAGAGCGTTAATGATCTGATCTTTGAGGGCATCGATTTCACCCAGGAATGGATTTGCGCTCGGGCTAGGCTGTATTTGCACGATCGGTTTCACGTAGGATGGCCCTTGTTGTTGAATCGTATTCTGATCCATCAGGGGCGAGTTAAACAGGAACACAAGCTCACAGAGCATCATATTGCCCTTTAGGCGTTGATGTTCTGCCAGGATATCGTCATCTACAAAACGTCCCTGGTTATAGTCTGCGCCAATTTCCAGAACAACGTTGTAGGCATGGTCGTTGGCACTAATACCTTTGTGTTGGAGCAAAATTTTACTACTGTCCTGGGGGCTGTAGTAGGGTGATGTGGTAGGTAAGGCAAAGTGGGTAAAGTAGATCGGATGATCAGTGATGCCCACCCCGATTTTGCCGCTAGGGTCTTGAAGGTTGCTGAGTTGGGCAATCTTGGCACTTTCTACGGTTCCGGCGGATAGCACAATAGATTTGGCTCGGTAGGTGCGATAGGTCTTGGCAATGAGGTCGTAGGCAACAACAGCAGTGGCGTCGTTACCGTCCGTTTCGACCCTGACCACGACATGGTTGAGATTGACGGATAGAAACTGGTTTCCCGTTGCGCCATTGGTTAACCGAGATTCCATGAGGAGATCGGCGGTAGAGAACATACCTGCTGGGATGGTGCTGAGCCGTCCGTTGGCGTATTGTACGGCCATCGGAGCGTCAAAGTTGTTGAAATCGGGAAATTGCGTTCGGAGGGTTTGCTTCATTTGCTGATGGTAGGGCGTGCTGGGGAACGGACTGCGATTGATCAGATCTTCGGCACGTTGATAGCCACTGTCTTCTAGAAACCATTTGACGGGCTGGGGCCAGAAGTCCATTTCCCAAGAGAGCATGCGCGGAATTAATCCTCCCCAAAAGAGCGATCGCCCGCCCAGATTAAAGGCTTGACCGCCGTTGAATTGTGATCCGGGCGCGTTAGTGAAGTTATTGATGCGAAATTCGTCGTACAGTCCCCATACATGCTTATCAAACTGGCCGATTTGGTGCTGGCGGGGGAGGTTGGCGACGTGGGTAGGGAAGAGGTAGCTGCCTGCTTCGAGCACTAAGACGGTTTTCCCTAAGTCGGAAAGCTGATCGGCGAGGATGCCACCCCCGATGCCTGAGCCAATCACAATCACGTCAAAAAGCTGGTCTTCGTTGAGATTCGGTGGAAAGAAGAGTTGCTGAACGCGGGAGTTTTCAACCACTAGGTCTTGCATGGGTGGAAACTGAACCTGGGCTTCGGTGTAGGGATAAACGGCTCCGGCGGTCGGGAGCAGAAACGCATCAACTCCGATCATCCAGTAGGTTTGCTCAAGGACGAATTTGAAGGCGAGACCGTTGGGATATTGGTCTTCATCGAGGTCAAACCGCCATGCGTCGTTTTCGTAAATACCGGGAATATCAATTCCCCAGCCATCGATACTATTGCGAAGCGTAACGATTAAATCGGGACGATAATTTTGGGTTTGGAAGCGGATAGAGAACATGGAATGACCTGCACTGCGTGAGTGATTTGCGTCTATCCTTGCAAAGCCCAAAAGAGATGGCGGTACCTACGGGGGCTACTTTTGGGAACGATTGATCGCCCAATTTCCATGTCCGAGCAACCGCAGAATATGCTGACGTGGCGGGCGTCTTAGGTCGTGACACCAGCCTGAACGTTGAGGGGATCAGGATAGAATTGGAGCGATCGCATCACGAAATCTTGACGGTTATGGTAGACCGCATCATTGCCGAACATCGAACCTACTCGGATCAGGCTGACACCCATCACCATTCCTATTTAACGCCGCTGCTGTCTACGCTACTGCTGAACCTCTGTGGGCTGGCTTCGGCAACGTGGCAACTGGGACTGTCGTGCTTTCTGATTATGGGCGGAGCCGTATTGGCGGGGGGAGTGTGGAAACGTCGATGAAGAAAACGAATGCCGTTCGAGTGCTGGATCGCTTGAAGATTGCCTATGATCTGGTGAGTTATGAGGTAAATCCTAATGATTTGGCAGCGGACAGTATCGCCCAAAAGGTGGGACTGCCACCGGAGCAGGTGTTTAAAACCCTCGTGGCAAAGGGCGATCGCCACGGGGTTTGCCTTGCCGTGATTCCAGGTAATTTCCATCTCAATCTCAAAGCCTTGGCAACCCTAAGCGGCGATAAAAAGGTGGAAACGGCGCCACTTAAGGATGTGCAGCCCCTCACGGGATACATTCGCGGTGGCGTCACGGCCCTAGCCTGCAAGAAAGACTATCCGGTTTATCTTCACCATAGTGCTATGACCTTCGATTGGATCACCGTATCCGCGGGTCAACGGGGACTCCTGATTCGGTTAGATCCCAAGGACTACCAAACGGCGGCTCAGGCAACGGTTGGCGCGATCGCCGACTTAGAAGCATAGCCAGGTTTACCAGCGAATTACGCAGCGGATTTCTAATAAGTCTAAAACCTTGCAATCTTTCTTAATAGAAGTTTGTTAAGGCGTATAATGATCAGTGATCACTGGTCATTATTTTTGGAAGGTAATAGAACTACATGCGAGTTGCGATCGCTGGGGCAGGACTTGCAGGTCTTTCATGCGCGAAGTATCTAGTCGATGCGGGACACACGCCCATCGTACTGGAGCGCCGAGATGTACTGGGTGGAAAAGTTGCCGCTTGGAAAGATGAAGATGGGGACTGGTATGAGACCGGGTTACACATCTTCTTTGGAGCCTATCCCAATATCCTTCAACTGTTTAGCGAACTGGGCATCGAAGATCGCTTGCAGTGGAAAGACCACACCATGATCATGAACCAGCCGGATAATCCGGGAGTGTATTCACGCTTCGATTTTCCCGATATTCCCGCACCCTGGAACGGGATTGTGGCGATCCTCCGCAATAACAACATGCTGACCTGGGAGGAGAAGATTAAGTTTGGCCTCGGTTTGATTCCAGTAATGCTGCGGGGTCAGGCCTACGTCGAAGAAATGGATCAGTATTCATGGACGGAGTGGCTGCAAAAGCACGGCATTCCTGAGCGGGTGAATGACGAAATTTTCATCGCGATGGCGAAATCGCTCAACTTCATTGGCCCGGATGAGATTTCATCAACGATTATCCTAACGGCCATGAACCGTTTCTTGCAGGAGCGCTACGGGTCACGCATGGCGTTTCTTGATGGTGCGCCAACGGAACGTCTATGTCAGCCCATTGTGGACTACGTGACGGAGCGGGGAGGCAGTGTTCACCTGAACAAACCCCTCAAAGAAATTTTGTTGAATGAAGATGGCTCTGTAAAAGGCTTCCTCATTCGAGGTCTAGACGGTGCGGATGATGAAATCGTGACCGCCGATGCTTACGTTTCCGCAATGCCTGTCGATCCCCTGAAGGTGATGCTGCCCCAGTCCTGGAAGCAAATGTCCTTCTTCCAAAAGCTGGACGGATTAGAAGGGGTGCCCGTCATTAACCTCCATCTCTGGTTTGACCGGAAGCTGACGGATATTGATCATCTGCTGTTTTCGCGATCGCCCCTCCTGAGTGTGTATGCCGACATGAGCAACACCTGCCGAGAGTATGAGAATCCTGATCGCTCGATGCTGGAACTGGTGTTGGCTCCGGCTCAGGACTGGATTTCTCAGTCTGACGAGAAGATCGTGGAGGCCACGATGGAGGAATTGAAAAAGCTTTTCCCCAATCACTTTGGTACGGATAATCCGGCTCAACTCCTGAAGTATAAGGTAGTGAAAACGCCGCGTTCGGTTTACAAAGCCACCCCCGGTCGTCAAGAGTACCGACCCAGCCAAGTGACCCCGATTTCAAATTTTTATCTCACAGGCGACTATACGATGCAGCGCTACCTTGCCAGTATGGAAGGGGCTGTGTTGTCTGGTAAGCTGACGGCTCAGGCGATTAGCAGCCATCCTCCGGCATCCAGCGTGGATTCCTCCTCTGCGGCTCAGCCGCTTCAAGCTGTCACTCCGTAGCGAGTTTTGCTTTATTATCATTTGAGCCGCGCACCTAACTCTCTGGCGATCGCTGCCTTCCACTCTCTTTAAACCTCCAGCCTGCAACGCGATGCTGCAACTGCCGAAACCTACTGCAATTGTTACCTCTCGGGTCTCCCTTGCAGACTCCTATGAGCAATGTCGTCAGGTGACGGCAGAATATGCCAAAACCTTCTATCTGGGCACAATGCTCATGTCAGAAGTTAAGCGGAAAGCGATTTGGGCCATTTATGTATGGTGTCGTCGCACAGATGAATTGGTGGATGGCCCTCAGGCGGCGTCAACTACTGATGCCACGCTGGACGCATGGGAACAAAATTTGGAGTCTATCTTTGCAGGCCATCCTGTTGATGATGTGGATCTGGCTCTGATCGATACGCTGGCACGTTTCCCGATCAGCATTGAACCGTTTCGGGATATGATTGCAGGCCAGCGGATGGATCTCTATCGCAACCGCTACGAGACCTTTGAGGAACTGTATCTGTACTGTTATCGAGTAGCAGGCACCGTGGGGTTAATGTCCGAAGCGGTGATGGGCGTGGATGAAAATCAGCGCAACGCCCCTTGGGTTCGCTCTGACCAGGGTAAACCCACGGAGGAGGCGATCGCCCTGGGTATTGCCAATCAGCTCACCAATATCCTGCGCGACGTGGGTGAAGATGCCCGTCGTGGGCGGATTTATCTTCCTCTGGAAGATCTAAAGCGGTTTAATTACACGGAAGCGGATTTATTCAACAGCGTGATTGACGATCGCTGGCGCGAACTCATGACGTTCCAAATTCGGCGGGCGCGTCAATTCTTTAACCAGGCTGAACAGGGTATTAGTCGGCTAAGTCCGGATGCCCGCTGGCCTGTATGGTCGGCACTCTTGCTGTATCGCCAGATTTTAGACTCTATTGAGAGAAATCAGTACGATGTGTTCAGCACCCGTGCCTACGTTCCGACTTGGCGAAAATTGCTAACGCTGCCCATGGCGCGCATCTGGGCAGAAGTTCGCTAGAGCCTGTAGTTTATCCTGCTTGTCCCTATGAAACGGCTGGCCATCCTGGGTGGAACGTTTAATCCAATCCATCTTGGTCATCTCATTCTGGCGGATACTGCCTTGACCCAGTGCCACTTGGATCAGGTGCTGTGGCTTCCAAGTCGCTATGCCCACTACAAGCCCTTTGACCAGATTTTAGAATTCCCCCATCGGGTTCAGCTGATCCAACGGGCGATCGCCCATCAGCCTCAGTTTGTGTTGCCTACGATCCAGCAAGATGTACAGGGCGTGTCCTATGCTCTCGATCTGTTTCAGCAACTTCAAGCTGCGTATCCTGGGGTACTCTGGCATTGGATTATGGGGTTAGATGCCCTGCGATCGCTGCCCCAGTGGTACGGGCGTCAGATCTTGGTAGAGCAGTGTACATGGTTGATTGCGCCTCGGATTGATCTGAATTCGCTTTGCGTTCAAGATTTCACCTCCACAGATTTACCGCTCACCACATCGCTAGAGGCCTGGATCCTGAATGAAACCGAGGTTGCGATTCAAGCGGTGGCCGATCGTCTTAGGCAAGAGGGTTTGGAGTTTAAGGGGCGATCGCTCCAGATGCCCTTGATCCCGATCTCATCCCGCCTCATTCGTGCTCGCTGCCGTCAGCGTCAATCCATTCGCCATCTTGTGCCTGACGGTGTGTATGACGATATTGCGGCTCATCACTGGTACGCTCATTCGTGATGTTTGATGAGCAAAAATACTTAGGACTCAAAATCCTTGTCGGACGGGCATTCTGGCCAAGTTGGTCAAATTTTTATCGTGATCCCCTATTGAGAGGGGTACTCATAAGAGTGTATGATTTGGTTCATTAATGGCGATTTATGAATATTACAGAGGGCAAGACGCAGTGGTTAGAGTAGCAATTAATGGTTTTGGACGTATCGGACGGAACTTTTTGCGCTGCTGGCTCGGACGTACCGACAGCCAGTTGGAGGTTGTGGCAATCAATGATACATCTGATCCAAAGACCAATGCCCATCTTCTTCGGTACGACTCCATGCTGGGTAAGCTGGATGCAGATATCAGTGCAGATGACAGCTCCATTACGGTTAACGGTAAGACAATCAAATGTGTCTCTGATCGGAATCCGTTAAACTTGCCCTGGAAAGCTTGGGATATTGATCTCATTATTGAATCGACGGGCGTTTTCGTGACCGATGAAGGCGCGTCCAAGCACATCGAAGCTGGAGCGAAGAAGGTTTTGATCACCGCTCCAGGTAAAGGCGCAAACGTTGGAACCTACGTTGTGGGTGTAAATGCCCATGAGTATGAGCACGACGCATTCAACGTGATTAGTAACGCAAGTTGTACCACCAACTGTCTCGCACCAATTGTTAAAGTCATCCATGAGAACTTTGGCATTATCAAAGGTACGATGACCACGACTCACAGCTACACTGGCGACCAGCGGATTCTGGATGCTAGCCACCGCGATCTACGTCGGGCACGGGCTGCGGCAGTCAACATTGTGCCGACGTCTACAGGTGCGGCTAAGGCTGTTGCGCTTGTTATTCCTGAGATGAAGGGTAAGCTCAACGGTATTGCGCTGCGTGTACCTACTCCTAACGTGTCTGTTGTGGATCTAGTAGCTCAGGTTGAGAAGAGCACCATTGCAGAGCAGGTTAATGAGGTTCTTAAGGCGGCTTCGGAAGGTTCTCTGAAGGGAATCTTGGGCTACAGTGAGTTACCTCTTGTATCCTGTGACTACCGAGGAACGGATATGTCTTCCATCGTAGACGCTGCCCTTACCATGGTCATGGGTGGTGACATGGTGAAGGTTGTGGCATGGTATGACAACGAATGGGGTTACAGCCAGCGTGTAGTGGATTTGGCTGAAGTGGTTGCTCAGAAGTGGGCTGCATAGGCATCCCGCTTAGAGTTTATACCAAACCTTGATTGAAACTGAG
>JACYMB010000308.1 GCA_015272205.1 Synechococcales cyanobacterium T60_A2020_003
GGTTGAAATTTTCCGCGATCGGGCGATCGCCCTTCCGCCGCTGACAACAACATTGGCACGCCGCACCATTGAGCAAACCCAGATCCATAAAGCCCTCCAGGGAACACGAGGACGGAAACCTGTCGATCTCGATCAGCTTGAGAAGTTGCTGGTTGCGTTCAGTCAGCTCATCGTTGAACAGCCCCAAATTCGGGAAATTGACATCAATCCCCTCCTGGCTCGTCCGCTGTCGGATCAGGCTTCCGATTCGTCTCTAGTTGCTCTCGATGCCCGTGTCGTGCTTCAGGAACCGGGACAACCCAGACCCCAGTTAGCGATTCGCCCCTACCCGATTCAGTACGCTCAGCCTTGGACGCTGCGCGATGGCCATGAGGTGATGATCCGCCCGATTCGCCCGGAGGATGAACCGCTAATCGTTCAGTTTCACGAAACCCTGTCCGAGCAAAGCGTCTATTTCCGATACTTTGGTGCTATGAAGCTGAGCCGTCGTATTGCCCACGAACGCCTGACTCGGATTTGCTTCATTGATTACGATCGCCAAATGGCGCTTGTGGCCGAGTACACCGATCCCGAAACCGGACAAACCCAAATCCTGGCGGCAGGTCGCTTGAGCAAGCAACACGGTCTTAACGAGGCAGAGTTTTCAATGCTCGTACGCGATTCCTACCAAAAACAAGGACTAGGAACCGAAATGCTCCGTCGCCTGGTTCAGATTGGTCGGGATGAACACCTAGAGCGGATTGTGGCGGAAATTTTAGCGGAAAATCTGCCCATGCAGCGGGTGTGTGAGAAGGTGGGCTTTACCCTCAAGCGTGCGCCGGACATTGTCCATGCCGAGATTCAGTTGCAGTAGTGCGATCGCAGTGTCGTAAAGTAGAAAGACGGCTACTTATACATTACGGATAGACGAATCGGGTATGGAGGTTATGGACTTTTTCCGGCTAAGTGCCGGACGGTGGCGATCGCAGCGCACAACCCACCATCTTCCGTTTCGGCGTACCGAAATGGGAGATCTGGAAATCTTCGCAGAAACCCTAGACGCCACGGACGAAAAAATCATCTCCATTTGCGAAATGCACGACATTGACTCAACCCTAGCCGTTGGCGGAGCCTTCGTCCGCTGGCAGGGATCAATGGAGTGGGACGCTGAGGGAGAGGCTCACGAGGGAGAAACGGGATTTGCCTTAGTGCCCGATGCCGATAACCCCCGCAAAGGGTTGCTGCTGCGCGAACAAGGCTATGCCGAAATCGTTCCAGTTGTTGGGCAGTTCATCGTAGACGATGCCGACGGTCTGATCCTGATTACCGAGTATGAAACCATGAGTTCTGTGGAGCGCTTTTGGTTTCCTAATCCCAATCTCCGCCTACGAACCAGTACCGTGAAGCGGTTTGGCGGTTTTAATACCGCCTCCTTCTGCGCCGAAACTCGTCTCGATGATCCCACTGGAATTGCCAGTCACTCCCCATCTGCTTTTGCCCAGCATGGTTCAACCGACGTACCCTTTTATTCCATTTGGGGCTGGTGATCTTCCCCAGTCGGGCGTTCAGGCCGATCCGGTTACTCGCGGCGTAACCTATCTGCGATGGCTTCAGAGTTTAGCCTTGGAGCCAGCTATGATTGCCATTCCACCGCATCCGAACGATCAAATGCGCCTATGCCGCTGGCTGGGCAATCACATCGGCATCCTCAATGAACAGCTTGCAACCTACGTGGCGGCTTGCCAAGCCTGCTTTCATCCTGAGGAACGGCAAATTATCCAAGTCTTTGCAACTCCGCTCAACCCGGAGTACCAAGTCGATGCTATTTGCAATGTACTCACCAGTCCCATCAGTATTTTGGTGGATCCAGGGAGAGTCGTGCCGCAGGATTGGCGTAAACTCGTCGCCCACGAAGTCGCCCATGCCCAAGTTGGATCGCCCGGTCATGACGATCGCTTCCGCGACATCATGACCCATCTTTGCCTGGGTCTGGGCTTAGAACCACCACCCGCATCCCTGAGCGAAACGCGCCTCTTGCGCCAGTGGCCGCCCTGTCAGTCCACGGTCGATCCCCACGCTTTCTGGTTGCGGGGGTGAGCGATCGCCCTCAATTCTGAGGAATTTTACAAACAAATATTTCTGATTATGAGCAATTGTCAAGAAAGCCCGACATGCTCCCATGAATCTTCTAGGCTAAACAGTACTCGACTAAGCAGGTATACCTAGTCAGCGAGTTCCATAGATCAGCGGGTTCTGCCCCTGATGCTCGTTCTGCTGTTTACGTTGGAGAATTTGTATGACTTTACCGTTGCTAGATTATGCCCCCACAAGCCAAAACCAGCGGGTGGCTAGTTTTGAGGTTCCCGGTGATGAATACCCTCGCATTTACACCACCGATAACTGCCATTCCAGCAGCGAATTAGAAACCTTGATTCAGGCCGCCTATCGCCAAGTCTTTAATGAACAACAACTTTTAGTCCATAATCGCCAAATTCTTTTAGAGTCCAAGCTTAAGCACGGTCTGATTACTGTTCGCGAATTTATTCGGGGACTCGCAACCTCAGACACCTTCCGCGATCGCAACTATGCTCCCAATAGCAACTATCGGTTTGTGCAAATGTGTATTCAGCGTTTGCTGGGTCGTGACGTGTACAGCGATCGCGAAAAATTTGCCTGGTCAACCGTTCTCGCCACCCAAGGTCTCTACGGCTTTATTGATGCCTTGCTAGACAGCGACGAATACATGACCCAGTTTGGCAACGATACTGTTCCCTATCAGCGGCGACGCATCTTGCCCCAGCAAATTTCGGGCGAACTTCCCTTTGCTCGGATGCCCCGCTACGACGCCGACTATCGCCAGAAGCTTGTAGACCTTGGCCACAACTTTGAAGGTGGATCGGGTCAAGGCTACCGTTGGGATTGGCAAAAACCTCCCTATCCCCAACCTGTGCGGACGCTAGGAGCAGCGATCGCTTACGGAGGAGCGGCTTTTGTAGGACTGCTGGCGATCGCCACGATCCTCTCTTGGTTTGGGTGGCTGAATTTGTAGGAGTGAAGAGGTGATGGGGGGATGAGCAGGAGTTCTCTAAGTTCGTTTCTCTCGTCATCTCTTTCCTCCCCTACTCCCCCACTCTTAACAAATTCCCGACCATTGTTACACTGTGTAAGGATTTCTCAGACTAAAGCAACCTCCTCCCTTATGATTAGAATCGAGCTTTTGTAAAAGTATCGTAATAAAACCTACGGAGGTTCTGACGTGGCTCTGCCTTTGCTTAGTTATACGCCTACCAGCCAGAATCAACGCGTGGCCGGATTTGAAGTAGCGTCTGAAGAAAAACCCAAAATTTATTCAACAGATGATCTCCGCTTCGGTTCAGACATGGATGAGCTGATCTGGGCTGCCTATCGCCAAATTTTTAGCGAGCACCAAATTCTGAAGAGCAATCGTCAGGTTGCCCTTGAGTCTCAGCTTCGGAACGGTCAAATCACAGTTCGTGACTTCATTCGCGGTCTACTGATTTCTGACACCTTCCGTCGTCGCAACTTTGACACCAATAACAACTATCGTTTCGCTGAGCTTTGCGTTCAGCGGGTTCTAGGTCGCGACGTATACAACGAGCGCGAGAAGATTGCATGGTCAATTGTGATTGCCAACAAAGGTCTGCAAGGCTTCATTGACGATCTGCTCGACAGCGATGAGTATCTGACTAATTTTGGATACAACACCGTTCCGTATCAGCGTCGTCGGCTATTGCCCCAGCGTGAGAAGGGTGAAACTCCGTTTAACCTCAAGACGCCTCGCTACGGTGAATCCCATCGCAACCAATTAGGCTTCCCTCAACTGATTTGGCAAAATCAGGTTCGCCGTTTTACTCCCCAAGAGAAAATGGTCAGCGCTGGCAACCCTGCTATCTTCCTAGATATGGCTCGTGGTTTATCGAGCGCCAAAGGCAATCCAACGCCCCGCGTATCAGCTCAAAACATTAGCCTTAGCTCGGTTCCCTACCGTAAATAAGGTTTCAATCTCTCCTAGAGATCTGAAATTCTCAAGTTTACGCCAGTAGACTTAGCAGCCACAGATTTGTCCGGTTTTTGTACTTAGAATCAACCGATTCAGGGACACTAATCAGAGAAGTCTGTGGCTTGGCGCATGGATGGGTATTCTACGCCAGGACGCTCAATCACCTACACGCCCCAACCTGGATTAGCACAGCGAATTCCCTCGACTGGAAGGGATTCCAGGCTTAGCGTCTGTCGATTTGCCCGCCATGCTTGCTGAATATCCGAGAAAAACTCTTGATCCTCCGTCCGCACAATCGCGAATACCTCCGGATCGGCGGTTCCGTTCAGCAAACAGCCAGAGGTGGGGAAGTAGTCTCCCCGATGGGATTCATTGAGTGCTAGGTTCTCGGCAGGCACCCTCGTCACATCCAGAACCTTCCAGATGGCCCGTCCGTCGTCTTCGTAGCCGATCACTTCGGAGAATAGGAACACTAGAGTCTCTTGGGCGAGGACATTATTGACTCCAAAGTTTAGATCGTTCGGACTCATGTTTTCCTCAGGCACGATTATCCAGCCTCCCAGATGGGTTGGATTTCCAGGTAACGATGACGATTGTCCGGGCGGGGCTCCTGTGAAGGTAAGGCCGATATAGTCTCCAAAATTCACTGAGGTGTCCGACTGTACCGTTATTTCTTCGGCTGTATCTTGACTCACGGTGAGCGTGTACTGACCGCGTCCGGTAGCATCGAAGGCATTCGCCAATACCGTATAGGTTCCGCTACTAGGCAATGTCAGAACTAGCTGAGCGGTTAGATCCCCTTCACTCACATCGTCGTTTTGGTCAAGCAGTTCTCCCGTAGGCGTAAAGACCAGGAGATAGGGGTCAAACTCGTCGCTTTCAAGGGTGATCGTGACCTGGGTTCCGGCGTTACCGTCAAAGGTATGGTCATCGTAGAGACTACCATCCATCGGAATTGTGTTGTCTCCGTCTTCTAGCACGCCTTCCACGCTGAGAAGAATGGTTTCAGACTGTGGACCCTTGTCTTGTGCCCAGACTATTGGAGAGCCAAAGCCTTGCAGTGAGGCGATCGCCCCTAGGGCAACTCCGATTCTTACCCAACGAGTTGGTTTCATGTGCAATCTCCTTTGCTCGTTTCTTTCACGGTAAACTACGAAACGGCGCGCTTCCGGAGAACGGCTCGTAATCGCAAAAACTCTTCAGGAAGGGGGGCGATCGCCTCAATCCACTCCTGCGTGACCGGATGCCGCAGCCGCAGTTTTTCCGCATGGAGTGCTTGACCGTTCAGATTTACGCCAACGGATCGATTCGCACTGTACAGCGGATCGCCAACAACGGGATGCCCTAAAAAGGCCGTATGAACCCGAATTTGATGCGTCCGTCCAGTTCTTAGACGAAAGCGCATCACCGTGTAGTTCCCCAATCGCTCCTCCACTTGCCAGAGGGTGATCGCCGATCGCCCCCCTTTTTCCTCTGGAACAATCGCCATCTTCAGGCGATCCACCGGATGCCGACCAATGGGTTGATCCACCGTGCCTTCGTTTTCTTTTGGGGAACCAAACACGATCGCCAGGTATTCCCGCCCGGCAGTTTTATCGCGAAACTGATCCTGCAACGCCTGACACGCGGCATCGGTCTTGGCAATGGCGATCGCCCCACTGGTATCTTTATCCAACCGATGGACAATACCGGGACGCTGCACGCCGCCAATCCCCGATAGGCGATCGCCACAGTGAGCCAGCAGCGCATTCACCAACGTTCCCGACGAGTGCCCCGGAGCCGGATGCACCACCATCCCCGACGGTTTGTTGAGAATGATCAGGTGATCGTCTTCGTAGAGGATGTCGAGGGGAATCGGTTCGGGCGTGAGGTGGAGCGGTTCAAGATCGGGAATGGTGAGCGAGATGCGATCGCCCTCTTGCACGAGTCGTTTCTTAACGGTACAGGGCTGATCATTCAATTGCACCTGACCTTGATCGATTAGCTTTTGAATCCGGGCACGGGAGAGATCGGGAAGCTGCGCCGATAGCCAGCGATCGAGGCGTTCATCAGCATCGAGATCATCGACCCAGAGGATGATGAAATCCATAGAAAGATAGACAAAGGATCTTTATTATCCTAACTGCTTCAGTTATTTGGAGATGGAAGCCTGAACGTCGTCGCGAATCCTCTCAACCCAAAGGGCATAGCCTGCTCCGTTGAGGTGCACGCCATCACTCGTATAGTCCCGACTCAAGGAGTCACCTTCTAAAAACATGGGGTGCAAATCGATGTAGGTGCAGGTAAACTGAGTGGCTAACCGTTGGAGTCCCTGATTGAGTGCTACGACCTTTTGGTTGAGTGCTTTGACCCGGGGAAAATCGACAATGGGTAGCACGCTTTGGATGTAGATTTGCGTGTGGGGCGATCGCTCTTTAGCAACCTTCAAAATCTGCTCGTAGTGCATCAAAACCCGCTCTGGCGTTTTGCCTTGATTGATGAGATCGTTAATGCCGATCATCAGAAACAGCTTCCGGGGAGTACTGTCTACAATGGCGTCAAGACGACGCAGCACGCCTGTGGTGGTATCGGCACTAATGCCGCGATTGCAGATGGAAACGGTCGGGAACCAGTTTGACCATTCGCCACCCTCGGTAAGGCTGTCACCCACAAACACGATGTCCGAGGGCTGGATCGGTAGCAAATCCAGTTGACTGCGCCGATGGATATAGGAAGACATACTCTGAACCCGTTCATCCGATAAGGTTTGCCCGTACAGGATGCGATCGCGCCAAAATGACCATCCGCCACGACGGGCGATCGCCCAAACACCGAGTCCTACTACTGCAATATTCATCCCTACCGACCCTAACCAGAGTTCGGGAGCGATCGCACCGATTCCCATGATGAGTCTGCTAGTCCCGCAGGGCGATCGCATTGACAACGGCTATCCCCTCTGGCTTCGGCAACTGACCATAGAGTTCTGTCACGGAGCCAATCACAGCGATCGCGGGTGCCCGGAATCCCGTTGCCTCGACCTGCTGCACAATGGTTCCTATCGTGCCGATTAGCTCTTCCTGTTCGGGACGGGTTCCCCATCGCACCAGGGCAACCGGAGTTTCGGCGGGCAGCCCTCCGGCTTGGAGTTCGCCGATGATATGTGCCAAGTTATGAATGCCCATGTAGATGACGATGGTTTCTGAACCTTGGGCGATCGCCTGCCAATTCACCGTAGGACGATACTTTCCAGCCGACTCGTGACCCGTGACAAAGGTAACCGAAGAACTATAGTTTCGGTGGGTGAGGGGAATCCCCGCATAGGCCGAAGCCGCAATGCCAGCGGTAATTCCCGGCACCACTTCCACCGCCACTCCCGCTTTTACCAAATCCTCCATCTCTTCGCCGCCGCGCCCAAATACAAAAGGGTCGCCCCCCTTCAGGCGCACCACGATGGCGTGGGACTGGGCTTTATCAATCAAAAGCTGGGTCGTTTCGTCCTGCATCAGGGAGTGCTGCCCTCGGCGTTTTCCGGCGTTGATGCGTTCTGCCTCTGGGTTGATCATGCTCAAGATCGGTGCGCTCACAAGGGCATCGTAGACTACTACATCCGCACATTCCAACAACGCCTTTCCCTTAAGCGTCATTAATCCCGGATCCCCAGGCCCCGCCCCAACTAAATAGACTTTGCCAATGGATGGTGGGGATTGAGGATGGGTCATAGTGCAATGATCGTGAGGATAAAGAGCAGCAAACGTTCCAAATCAAGCGAGCTCAGAAACTCAAGGCGATTCGGGTTCTGGTTCCGGCTGGGTGATCAGATCAAACACCAAATCCACCGCTGTAGACTTTACCCCCAGGGGTGGCGATAGGTGCAGGGTAACGGACGGAAATTGGCTTTGCAACTGATCGACTTTCTGGGCGATCGCATCCGTGGTACTGCCCCGAAATAGGAAGTACGGCAGGATATCGATAGTTTGACAGCCTTGCTCCACACACGCCGTAATCTTTGATTCTAAACTAGGGGCGATCGCCCAGTAGGCCGTTTCCGAATTCAGTTGTTGGGCGATCGCCTCGATGGGTTGATTGGCCCCAGGATAACGGGAGCCGTGCGCCAACAATAGACGGGTGACGTTCATCGTAAACGTGCCTTCCGCCAGGGTCTGGGCGATCGCTGGATGGCTTCCCAAATACGGACAAATCTGAATCGGAAGACGAGATCTATCCTGCGCTTGGGCGACTTCCCGGGGAATGTCCTCCATGACATGCACCCCCGGCAACAGAAACAGGGGCATCACCCGCACCACACTGTAGCGAGAGGCAGCGGCGCGATCGCTAAAGGCTTGAATCTGTTTGGCCAGGGATTTACGGGAAAGCTCTAGGGTGGCAATGCCAATGAGAGGCTCCATGACCGGAGTCCATACTTTTTGAGCGATCGGAGACTTCAACCCAGAGACCGTAGGCAACCGGAGCCGTTCCCGCAATTGCACGGCCAAATTTTGCATTGCCCGGTACGGACGTAAATCTCGGCTACCGTGAGAAACCAATAAATAGGCAATAGACACTGTCAATCCTGGCAAATGTCTTAACAAATCTTTGTGTATTCCCTATGGTACTGTACGCATTCGGAAACAACTGCGTCGTTCCACACCATGTTATGAAATCTGAAAGCAATCCGTTTGGATGGCGATCGCTCCTCTTTAGGGCTTGATCAACTCCACCGCATCCCGTCCATCCAAAGACTGGAGATACACTTTTACTTTCTCGTCGCGAGAGGTCGGTAAGGTTTTTCCGGTAAAGTCTGGATGAATCGGCAATTCACGATGACCCCGATCCACCAAGGCCACCAGCCAAATTTTTTCTGGTCTGCCGTAGTCGTTTACTGCGTTGAGGGCTGCCCGAATCGTGCGTCCACTGTAAATCACATCATCAACCAGCACCACAATCTTATTGGAGAGATCGAACGGTATTTCGGTCTTGGCCGGAGTCCGAATGCCAATTTGATCCAAATCATCCCGATAAAACGTGATATCCAGAGCGCCCACCGGCACCGAAGTCTGTTCCAGGGTTTCAATCTGCTGGGCTAAGAGTTTCGCCAACGGCACACCGCGCGTGTAAATCCCTAACAGCACCAGTTTTGATAAATCGCCCGCATGTTCAATCACTTGAGAGGCAAGGCGGGTGAGGGTGCGGCGCACTTCTTCAGCCGAAAGGATTTCAACAACATCGGCAACCATAGACAAACCACGGGGGAGGGCAATAGAGATAAGCAATATCCAGACTATAGCAAGGGAATCTCAGTTTTGAACCTCGCACTGAGTACGGGGTTCTGGCGGAACATCGAGGGGGGTTAGGGGCGATCGCTAATTGGCAGAGGCAGAGGTTAGTGGTTCCGTAGCCGCATTGGGCAAGTCCGTATGCTGAGCGACGATTTGCCGGAACTCATCTCCATCAATCGTTTCCCGTTCTACCAGCAACTCCGCCAATTCATCAACGAGATCCCGGTGTTGACGAATAATGTCGCACGCCTGGGCGTAGCATTTAGTCGCCATCTCGCGCACCTGATGATCAATCCGAGTAGCTAACTCCTCGGAGTATTCCGAGCCTTGCTTCGTAAAGTCACGCCCCAGGAATACCTCGTTCCCTGTGGTTTCCATCGCAAACTGTCCCAGGTCTGACATGCCGTAGAGCGTCACCATCCGCCGCACAATGTTCGTAACCTGCTCCAGGTCATTTCCGGCTCCCGTGGTGACTTCATCATGGCCGAAGATCACGTCTTCAGCGGCGCGTCCACCCAAGGCGGTCATCACCTGTGCGATAAACTGCGATCGCGTCGTTAGGCCCGGTTCATCACTAGGGGTAAACCAGGTGAGTCCTAAGGCTTGCCCACGGGGAATCAGCGTCACTTTCTGGACGGGTTCATGGTCTTTTACTAAGGTGCCGACAATGGCGTGACCCACCTCGTGATAGGCAATCAGCCGCTTTTTCTTACTGTCTACCAAGGGGGTGCGTTCCATCCCCGCAATGACCCGATCGAAGGCATCGTCAATTTCCGCCAGAGTAATCGCATCCTTACGACGCCGTGCCGTCAGAATTGCTGCCTCGTTTAGCAGGTTTGCCAAATCCGCACCGGACAGTCCCGGCGTCCGTCGCGCCAAGTTTTCCAGCGAGACTTCCGGCGCTAGCTTTTTCGTGCGGGCATGGACATTGAGAATCCCAATGCGGCCTTCGTAACTGGGTAGATCCACAATCACTTGGCGATCGAAGCGTCCGGGTCGCAGCAGAGCGGAGTCGAGCACATCGGGACGGTTGGTAGCGGCGATAATGATCACGCCTGCGTTACCTTCAAATCCGTCCATCTCGGTCAGCAACTGGTTTAGGGTTTGTTCCCGTTCATCGTTGCCGCCGCCAATCCCTGCCCCCCGCTGCCGACCCACAGCATCGATTTCATCGATAAAGACGATACAGGGCGCATTTTCCTTCGCTCGTTTAAACAGGTCACGCACGCGAGATGCCCCAACCCCCACAAACATCTCTACAAATTCCGAGCCAGAGATGCTGAAGAAAGGAACACCTGCCTCACCGGCGATCGCCTTTGCCAGCAGCGTTTTTCCAGTTCCGGGTGCGCCCACCAACAGCACGCCCCGGGGAATCCGCGCCCCCACCGCTGTAAATTTTTCTGGATTCTTGAGGAAGGTGACGACTTCTTGCAGTTCTTCCTTGGCTTCCTCAATTCCGGCTACGTCGTCAAACAGCACCCCCGTCTTGGCTTCCATTTGAAAGCGGGCGCGGGATTTGCCAAAGTTCATCGCTTGTCCCGATGCACTCGCCGATCGCCGTAACAGCATCAAGAAGAACAGCACCACAAAGAAAGCCAGCAGGAGGTGGGTCATAAACCAGACCACCGCCCCATTATCAGCCGTCGGCACCGACTCAATAGCCACTCCATTATCACGAGCGAGTTCAATCAACTCGGTGTTGCCATCTCCCGTAAACAAGGGTACTTCCTCTGGCTCGCTGCCTGACTGATTGGCTAGCGTGACTTCGGCAACATTGCGAGCCTCATCAATTTTGATTTCCTCAACCTGACCCGCTTCAATTTTCTGAATTAGCTCACTGTAGCTCAGCCCTTTGTCTTCTTCTGAAGTCTGAGCGAGGGCTAGATTGGGCAGAGTCAAACTCTGGAGCATCATCCAGGCCAGCGTAATTGTGCTGGCTGCAACCGCTTTTCCTTTTCCTGATGCCGATCGGCGTCCAGAGCGCTTGGTGAATGTGCGATCGCGTCGTTGAGTCGTTCCAAACTGTTTCATATCAATTGCCTTTCGATTGCCTGGTGCTTAATGCATGAGGCTATAGGTGCAGTAGGTGGGGACTTACACGAGTGTGTCTTGAAAAATATCCCTAAGCTTCAGTGTAGCTTTATTCTCAAATCCCCTTCGAGGGGATCGACCACTATACCTTAATTATGATGGCGTTTACGACGTTGAATCTGGTCGGTTAGCAATCCATTCAAGATATGCAGGGGCGAGTTGTGCCGTGGACTCTCGATCCGCACCAGAGCGTGTCGGCTAAACTCGCTCGTCCTCTTCGATCCATTCAAGATGCGTAGGGACGAGTTTTGCACTAGGCCCGATTCGTGACAGAATCTGCTTGCTAAACTTGTCTATACCCATCAAAGGAACAGGGCTGAACCCGAAAGAATCAGCCGCATTTTGCGATGAATCACCCGATTTTTCAAACGAATTAGGGTTTCAGGATGGTCGCGATCGCCATCGGACAACGTTGTTAAGAGGGCTAGAGAGTAGAAAACCGCTGCAACCGCAAATTCAAGAACGGGAGTCGATAAAATCAAGCCCCGCTCTACGCCAGCATTAATATCAAACGGCACCGCAATCATAAACAAGAATAAATAAGCTGGAATCGCAATCAGGCTAGCCTGGAGCAGCAATCTACAAAGCACTTGCACAGCCGCCAGCGAGTCTTCTGCACTACTTTCTGGGACTACCCGAACAATAGTCATACGCTTAGTTGTGCCTATTTCTGCAAAAGTCCGCCCACCCTTGTAGTCAGATCGTCCACACCTAAGAAATTTATGGCACCGAGATAGGGTATCCAGACTGTTGCTATATGTTTCGGTATTAGCTGGAATCCCGTTACAATCAAAGCCATTACACCCCAACGGGGTATAGTGTGCATCGTAGGCAGTTACGTCAGCTAAGTCAGCAGCTTGCAGATCTAAATGCAGTCAATGGCTGAGGCGCTAATTGATGCGTGGTTGATGAAGGTGGTTTGGTGTTAGCGTTGTCCTCTTCAGTGCGAATTGTAGTTGTTCTGAACGGTAAAGGTGGGGTCGGTAAGACAACAACTGCCGTTAACTTAGCAGCAGTTCTGGCAGAAACTCGGCGTGTACTGCTGGTCGATGCAGATCCTCAAGGGTCTGCGACGTGGTGGATTGAGCACAGCGATCGCCCCTTTGACTTCGACCTTACCAAAGAGGTAAAGCCGCAAACGCTCAAGCAACTGCCCAGTCTCAAAGACTATGAAACGGTGTTGGTAGATACGCCGCCTGCCCTCGGTTCCAAAGCTCTTACAGCGGCGATCGCCGTTGCAGATTATGTGCTGCTGCCAACACCTCCCGCCCCGATGGATTTAGCTGCCCTCATTGAAACCGTCAAAGAAGCCGTGCATCCGGTCGGTGTTCACCATCGCGTACTGCTGACACGGGTTGACCCCCGCAGTTTGGGCGAAGCATTAGAAGCTCAAAACACACTACTAGAGCTTGGTATTCCAGCCTGTAACGCGTTTATTCGAGCCTATAAAGCCCATGAACGGGCGGCATTAGAGGGTACACCGATCACGCAGTGGCGCGGCAAAAATGCGCGGGAAGCCGAGGCTGATTATCGTCGTGTTGTCGAAGAAGTTCAAAGGGATTGGAGGATGTAATGGCTAGAAAACGGTTGTCAGACATGTTGCGTGCAGAAGCCGAGAAATCGTTAGAGCCGACAGATTCTACTGCGCCTGATGCGGCCCAGTCTGGCGCAGAGGCCGAGTCTCCCCCCTCCCAGCAAAAGGCAACGCCGACGACCCGTAAATCATCGAGTCGTTCATCGCGGCGGCGATCGCCCAGCACACCATCTACACAATCTGAGTCTCTAGCACCCAGCGAGTCCGCAACTGCAGAACATGCTGAGCCTTCTACCGACGCCCCTATTCCCTCAGACGACGTGTCGTCCTTGGATAGCAAGATCCAAACCTTAGAAATAGCTCTGAAAACCGCTCAAGATGCCGAAACCGCTCTCAGCAAGCAGGTTGGGCAACTAGAGACCACCCTCAGCGAGCAACAAAAGTCAATCCAGAAGTTAACAAAAGAACTGGAAGAAGCCCGCACCGTGATTCTGAAGCTGTCGGAAATGAATGAACAGCTTCAATCGACCGTAAAAGCGTCCTCAGTTCCCAAAGCGGCTCCAAAGCCTGTTCCTGCGCCTCCCGTGGCTCCGAAACCCCTAAATCTAGGGCATCCACCTGCACATCCACCTGCCCCTAGAGGACTGCCCCCAATGCCTACCGAGAAGTTGCCCCCGTTGCCGCCTGAGCGTCGTCCTGGCATATACATTCAACCCGGTGGCCTTCCCCGCATGTCCACTGAGGCTCTCAGTCCAAAACCCGCATCAACCTCAGAGGATGAATCGACATCTACCAGTCGTCTGAACAGTGTCGATTTAGGCTGGGTCGATTAGGACTCTCATATCAATTTTGAGTGAGAGAGGGGTGGCTACACCCGTGATTTCAGGTGTTGAAGCTATAGCTGTACGTTAAGACATCGGTATCCGTCTGCTGCATGAGGTTGGAACTTGGGTCTGCACGTGATGACCGCACCGCGCACAATAGAAGTAAGGATAGGTTGAGTTATACCCCTTCTTTGAATAATCACGATACCGCTCTAGTGTAAAAGGCTCTATGGCTGCCTTCCCTAAGGCTAAGGACTCTGGATCAGCATTCCCCCGTACCCCTCGACGAAATTCGCGGCTATGGATCTTGGCAGCGTCGGCATCCCTTGCCTTGCATGGGGGTGTTTTGGCAGGGGTAGGGCTATTGGGACAACGATCATCCACTCCAGCACCATCGTCTATCCCAGTTGAACTCATCGAGTTAGACCCAGCCCCTTTAGTCACCGAATCGCCGCTGACCGATTCTCCGCCTAACCCCGCAGATTCTTCACCCACCTTAGAAATCCCTAGTTCAGTCAATACAGAGGCGATTTCTGAGGTGATACCTATTCCAAATCCAGTTGCTCCGGTGCCATCGGTTCCAGAGGTGGCGGCGATCGCCCCAGCCCCCAGCCCAAGTTCTGTCCCCCTTCCTGAACCCCCTGCACTGTCTTCTCAGGCCGAACCCCGAATCCCTGAAGTGTCTCCATCCACAGAGGTTCAACCCGCAAACAAGCCAAACGAAGCTTTGGAACCCTCTACTCCGCCTACGACGAATCTCCCAAGTCCAGCCCTGCCACCCGCCCCTCCACCCGCCAACACCGCCTTAGCCCCAAACGTGCCATCGCTTCCGGCCTTGCCGTCCACCTTTCCGGGCGATCCGTCCTCCAATTCGCAATCAGAGGCACCGAGTTTACCCAGTATCAGCGTTGCTGAAGCCAACGAACCCGTTGAAATTACTGCCAGCGTGCGGGTGCGATCGCTCCTGGCTGAATCCGGCGTCGAGTTTATGGAGCAGAGCGATCGCCAAACCTTCATCTATGACCCCACCGGACAATCGGGCTTGGCGATCGCCACCTGTCCCTTTGTCCCGGAGGTGCGGCATTTTGCAGGCGAAACGGTCAGCGTTCAGGTGCAGGTCGATGCCACCGGAGCGATCGCCGACGCCCAAATTTACAAATCTTCCAGTGCCAGTACCGCCTACGAAACGTTTGCTACCTGTTTAGCCAAAAACTGGGATTTCTCAAGGTTTGCAGCGTTCCCAACCTCAAACACCACCCAACTCATCGTGTTAGTTACCGTGGAACAAACGCGCAGTTAAGCGTTCCTTTCTCGCATCCCGACAGTCCTAACCCCTTGCATTGCTACAAGAACTAGTGTTCTAATAGAACAGATGAACGTTGTGATGCGGGTGGCGTGCGATCGCCCCAAGCGCTGCTGCTATGATTCCAGGACAACCGTTAGGTTCCGTCATTCAAGGTTCCCTCAGTCAAGGGCTAGAAGTGCGCCTGCACCCCGATGTGCTGGTCGAAGATATGCGGGTCGGCAAGTTTTTAGTGATTCATGGAGTGCGATCGCGCTTCTTTAGCATGCTCACCGATGTCACCCTGGGAACCTCCAGTTCCCGCATTGTGTCCAATCCTCCCGATCCCAGCAACACGTTTCTGCAAGAGGTTCTAGCCGGAACCGGAACCTACGGCACCATCTCCCTCACTCCCATGTTGATGTTCACCCCAAAGCTGGGTGAGAATTTGACCGCTCAGGCGAAAACTAAATCGAAAAAAAGTGCTGGGAATGGGGCGATCGCCTCCTACGAAGCCCAGACTAACAGTGTCGAACTGTCCCCCGTTAAAACTATTCCCGCCCACTTCAGTCAGGTCTACGATGCCTCAGAGCGGGATTTCCGAGCCGTGTTTGGGTGGGAAGACGATCCCCACCGCCGCAATTTTGCCATCGGGCAACCCATTGATATGGACGTGCCCATTTGCCTCGATCTCGATCGCTTTGTCGAGCGCAGCAACGGCGTGTTCGGCAAATCAGGAACCGGGAAATCCTTCCTGACCCGACTGCTGCTGTCGGGGATCATTCGCAAGCAGGCGGCTGTGAACCTGATTTTCGACATGCACTCGGAGTATGGATGGGAGGCCACGCGGGAGGGCAAGCAGTTCAGCACCGTTAAAGGTCTGCGTCAACTCTTCCCAGGACAGGTGCAAATCTATACCCTTGATCCCACCTCAACCAAACGGCGCGGCGTGCGCGATGCCCAAGAACTCTACATCAGCTATGACCAAATTGATGTTGAGGATCTAATGCTGGTGCGCGGGGAATTGAACCTCTCAGAAGCCAGCCTAGAGAACGCGATCATCCTCCGCAACGAATTTGGCAAAGCCTGGATTACCCGTCTCCTCGCCATGAGTAACGACGAAATTCAGGAATTTTGCGAGGTGAAGATGGGGAGCAAGTCGTCTATCATGGCATTGCAGCGCAAGCTTACCCGCCTGGATGACCTCAAATATATTCGCCACACCTGTCCCCACAACTACGTTAGACAAATTCTCGAATCCTTAGAGGCCGGCAAGCATGTCGTGATTGAGTTTGGCTCTCAGTCCAATATGCTCTCCTATATGCTGGCAACCAATGTGATTGCCCGCCGCATCCACGCCAGCTACGTCCAAAAGGCAGAAACGTTTCTGCAAACCAAAAATCCCTGCGATCGCCCGCGCCAGTTGGTCATCACCATCGAAGAAGCCCACCGATTCCTGGATCCCGCCACTGTCCGGCAGACCATCTTTGGCACCATTGCCCGCGAAATGCGGAAATACTTTGTCACCTTACTCGTGGTTGATCAGCGTCCCTCCGGTATTGACAACGAAGTGATGTCCCAGGTTGGCACCCGGATTACAGCTCTCTTGAACGATGAGAAAGATATTGACGCTATTTTTACGGGGGTGTCAGGCGGACAAAGTTTGCGATCCGTCCTGGCGAAGCTGGATTCCAAACAGCAAGCTTTGATTCTAGGTCATGCTGTGCCAATGCCCGTAGTGGTACGTACCCGTCCCTATGATGAAACTTTCTATGCTCAAATTGGAGACTCCTCGCCGGAAGACATGTCTACAGACAGGGTTCTGGAAGCGGCTCAGGCGGCCAAGGCTGATTTAGGGTTTTGAAGGGTGCAACGTTCGGTTTTCGCGAGGGGGTGACCGAACCTCTCCATTCAAAATATCCGAGACGATAAGAATGTACTCACCTGAAACCGATACGCTCATCATACAGAAAATTCATTCTTCTGGAGGACTCGCAGTCGCTTTACGAAGCCTTAAATTTGTAATACTATAAAGGTATCAAAGTCGTAATGACTTCGCATTTGTAGGCTCCCTAAGGTTCACATTGCTAGTACTCAAATTGAGCGATCGCACCTGATCTATACTTCAGAATCGCCATCCTTGGAACATAAGCACCTGAATGGGGTCGGCATAGTACGAAAGGTTTGTAGTTGAGTTTGATTACCCTCGCTAGCCCCTACTTGTAGATAGCACTTTTGTTTACTCCTGATCGCAGCATACATTCGTCGTCTGGTACTGGTTCCGTAAGTTTGTAAGGATTAACGCTCTTCGCGCAGAGTTCGAGGCAAAAGCCTAATCCGTATTCACTATTCACCTAACGTCTGCTCTCTTGGGGTAGATCCTGTATCCATCTAATTCGTTTTCCCTCTTGGCAGTCCTATTCGCTTCACTGCCGGAGCTTTGTAACTCAGCATTGTTTCAACGGAGTTCAGCGTATTCCCTATGCCTACTGTAAACACCCAAGCCAAATCCAACAAAAAACCCGCCTTCACCGCTGATATGGTACGCACCTATCTCCACGAAATCGGGCGAGTTCCCCTGCTGACCCATGAGCAAGAAATCATCTACGGTAAGCAAGTACAGCAGATGATGAATTTGCTGAGTCTCCAAGAGAAACTGCAGAAAAAGCTAGATCGTGACCCAACGGACGCTGAATGGGCAGAAGCCGCCAACCTCTCAGAGGATGAGCTGAAGAAAGTCATGCGCGTTGGACAGCGTGCCAAGCAGAAGATGATTGAGGCAAATTTGCGCCTCGTGGTGGCGATCGCCAAGAAATATCAAAAGCGGAACCTAGAATTTCTGGATCTAATCCAGGAAGGAACGCTGGGTCTAGAACGGGGGGTCGAGAAATTTGATCCGACTAAAGGATACAAGTTTTCCACCTACGCCTACTGGTGGATTCGTCAGGCCATTACCCGGGCAATCGCCCAGCAGGCTCGTACCATCCGCTTGCCGATTCACATTACCGAAAAGCTGAACAAAATTAAGCGCATTCAGCGTGAACTCGCGCAGCAGTTGGGGCGCACCCCAACTCCGGCAGAAATCGGCGAGTCTTTAGATCTGGAACCCGCTCAAATTCGTGAGTATCTTCAAATTGCTCGTCAGCCCGTATCGCTGGATATGCGAATTGGCGATAACCAGGATACCGAACTGCAAGAGCTGCTAGAGGATGAAAAAGCCTCTCCAGAGCAGTACACCACCCACGAACTGCTGCGTCAGGACATTGAAGGACTGCTGGCAGAACTCACTCCGCAGCAGCGAGAAGTGCTGACCCTACGCTTTGGGCTTACCGATGGTAACGAGTTGTCCCTGGCGAAGGTGGGGCAACGGATGAACATCAGCCGTGAACGGGTACGCCAGCTAGAGCGCCAAGCCCTCGATCACCTGCGTCGCCGTAAGGCTAATGTTCGCGGCTACCTGGCTAGCTAAGCTAAGGTGTTCAGAGGCTGGGTGGATGCAAGCTGGCTGTGAGAGCTTTACCTAATCTTCTAGCTCAGGTTAGATTCGCGCCCTTGGAGTCGTGTATGGTGCGGCTGCAAGGGCGTTTCCAAACCTACTACCGTCCCAGCAATTGGCGGGCATTTTCCCGCAAATCCTTGACTTTTTGATCATTCGGGTTAAGCTGGAGCGCTTTATCCATCGAGACAACCGCTTCTTCATAACGCTGCAAATTCCACAGGGCAAAACCGCGGACACTCCAAGCTTCGGGCTGATCTCGGTTTAGGGCGATCGCCTGATCAATCGAGGATAGTGCTTCGGCTGAACGCCCTAGGGCTTGCAGCGTCGCCCCTCGTTTTACCCAAGCATCTACGATTGTCGAATCGTAGTACAACGCGTCTTCATACAGCTTCAACGCTTCAATCAATCGGCCCTGTTGCACAAAGGCATTCCCTTTGTTAAGGAGAGCGTGGGCGTCCCCGGGCCGATACGCTAACGCATCATTACACGAGACAATAGCCTCTTCAGGACGCCCCAGGGCATTTAACGCCCGACACCGACCAATGTAGGCATCCGCAAAATCACTCACAACTTTGGTGGCATTGCTATAGACCTTGAGTGCATCCTCATACGCTTGTTGCTCCATCAGGGCGTCGCCCTCGCGTACCAGGTCAGAAGCAACTTCGTCTGGTGTCGGGGGATCAATCGCCGTAGTCACTTGATCGGCAGGTTGCTCAATGCTCCCTAAGCCGATCTCCGCGTACTGGTGGGGAGTCGCCTGCACCAGTTGCACAAACCATTCTGGTCGTGTAATCGTTAGAGCAAAGCCTACCGTCAGAGCCGCAGCGGCGGCTACCGTCAACACAGGCCGCGATCGCAACACCTGTTCAGGGGTAAAGGCAATGGTTTTGACCGCAGAGGACTCCTGTCGCGGCGTGGTATCAACCTGCTCGCCTACAAGTGCCCCATGAACAGGGTGGACAGGACGGTTGATGCCATCAGGCGGAGGCACTAAGTCAGCCGTCGTCGGAACCCAAAGCGCAGTTGAGACCGGGTCTGACTCAGCCGTCCATTCATCTGGATTAAAGTGGCGATCGCCATTCGCTGCCGTGCCACCTGAACCACTCCGAATTTGCACAATCGTGTCTGGCAAAATGGGATCATGACAGGGTGGGTCGCCCGTCTCTTCAATCACGCCAAGGGCGTCTAAGGCTTCTAGAGCTTCAACCGCCGTAGGGTAGCGATCGCGAAAATCGTAGCGCACCATCTGATTTAGGATTTCGGCCAGTTCTGGGCGCACATGCTCAGCCCGATGCCACCAGGCAATCTCGCCGCGCTCATCTTCTCCCAAACAGCGCGGATGAATGCCTGTTAAGGCTTGAATACCTAAAATACCCACTGCGTAGACATCACTGCTGAACCGTGGCTTCCCTGCAACCTGCTCGGACGGCATATATCCCTGAGTCCCGATTGAAATCGTAACGTCTGTGACGCCTGTTTCTGGGTCGGCAAGGGTGCTTGCCTGTTTCACTGCGCCAAAGTCAATCAAAACCAGACGATGATCTAACCTGCGTCGAATCAAATTTGACGGCTTTAAATCCCGATGAATCACCTGCTTCTGGTGAACAAAAGCCAGAACCTCAAGCGTGTCCCTAAGCAAACGAACCGCACGAGCCTCCGACCAAGGCCTACCACTCACCAGTTCTGGCGTTAAGGGTTCGCCCTCAATAAATTCCTGAGCCAGGTAAAACTCTTTGTCTTCCTCAAAGTGAGCCAGCAAACGCGGAATTTGCTCATGGATACCCAACTGGTATAAAACTTGCGCTTCCGTATGGAAACAGCGCCTTGCCATTTCCAGAGCCTTACTGCTCGTGGACTGAGGCTTAAGTTGTTTGATGACACAACGAGGATGCCCTGGCAAATGAACATCCTCGGCAATGAACGTCTGACCAAAACCGCCTGCTCCCAGTTGCCCAACGATCTTGTAGCGTCCGCCCAGTGGTCTATCAGTGTTGATCTGAGGAGATGAGCGACTCATGATGAAGATGGCTTAATGGGTGTCAATCAACGTCAACCCCCCGCGAAATTCCAGAGTTCTTGCCTCAGACAAAGGAACACGTGCGGTTAACCTAAATTCGTACCCTTGATAGATGTACCAGGAAGTTAGACAGAAGGAAAATTCCTTTCGTTCTGGCATACCTTCCCTATATTCGACCGGAATGTCCAGCTATAGAACAATCTTGACCTTTGCTCTTTGCAAGCAGCATCGTTTTAGATAAACATCCTCTTAGGTAAAAAACATCCTCTTAGGTAAATAAGATACAGACCCTTTACGAATTTCGCTGCTTGCTCCGGTCTCACTTTCCAAATTTTACTCTTGAATCGGATAGGACGCTAAGCTTTCCCAGATAATCACTGGGACTTCATACTCTGATTAAGAATCCCTGTCCGTAGGATTACCAACCAGAGCGACATCGGGACGCTAGTTTGCTCTGTTACAGGCTCAAAACCTCACGACCTAGATAGGGTTGGAGTACGTCTGGAACTCGGATGCGATCGCCCGACTCTTGATAGTTTTCCAGAATAGCGGCCATGGTGCGCCCGACGGCTAAGCCAGATCCATTCAGCGTATGCACATACTGGGTTCCCTTTTTCCCAGCTTCCTTAAAGCGAATATTACCGCGCCGTGCCTGAAAATCTTTACAGTTCGAGCAACTGGAAATTTCGCGATACTTACCGGATGAGGGTAGCCACACCTCCAAGTCGTAGGTCTTCGTTGCTGAGAATCCCAGATCGGCGGTACAGAGTTCAATCACCCGGTAGGGTAATTTTAAAGCTTGTAAAATCGCTTCGGCGTCTTGGGTCATCCGCTCGTGCTCCTCTTCAGAAGTGTCAGGATGCACAAATTTGTACATTTCCACCTTATTGAACTGGTGTAGCCGAATTAAGCCGCGCGTATCGCGACCGTAGCTTCCGGCCTCGCGCCGAAAACAGGGAGTATAGGCGCAGTAGTGAATGGGCAGCTCCTCCGCATTCAGAATTTCATCGCGATGGAGGCTGGTTAACGGAACTTCGGCGGTCGGCGTCAGCCACAGATCATCGCGATCGCACTTGAAGCTTTCCTCGGCAAACTTGGGCAACTGCCCCGAAGCCGTCAGGGATGCCGTGTTGATCAAGAAGGGCGGCATGATTTCGGTATAGCCTGCCTGGGTATGGCGATCGAGCATGAACTGAATCAGCGCTCGCTCTAAAGCAGCACCGACACCGATCAGGGCTACAAAACGGCTTTGGGCAATGCGGGTGGCTCGCTCAAAGTTAAAAATGCCTAGCGTTTCGCCAATCTCCCAGTGGGGAAGGATATCGGAATTGGTGGGCAAGTATTCCTCGCCCCAGCGCCGCACCTCTACGTTATCGTCTTCGCTTTCGCCGAGGGGGGTGGTATCGCTGGGCAAGTTAGGCAGTGCCATCAGCAGCGTATCGAGGGATTCCCTGGCCGTTCGCTCGGTGGCCTCAATGTCGCTGATTTTGGTCTTTAGCTGATTGCCCTCGTCCCGAAGCGCTTGAATGTCTGGATCATTGGGGGCCGTGCCGGATTTAATCTTTTGCCCCACGAGTTTACCAATTTCGTTACTCCGAGCCTGAAACTGCGATCGCTCCGTTTCCATGTCGCGGATTTGCCGATCTAGCTCGATGACCGAGGCCAGATCATAATCTCCCCGTTTCTGCAAGCAGGCCTGTACTTCGTCTGGATTTTCGCGTATCAGCTTCAGATCAATCACCGGATTCCCTCGGCTTGGTGTCCATATTCTCCAATAGAACAGGATATACCGATTTGCTACGCCTGTGCCGTTGCTTGCTGACTTGGGGCAGGCTTGGCACCCCCCATCCGGATTTCTGAACAGAAAGAGGCCATGCTAAAGCCATCAGCCTGTTTAATGGTGCTGGTGCGGAAGCGCAGACTGGGGCTGGCGTACCAAATCCGTTCTTCAGCATGGACGGAATCCTGCTCCGTCACCAAGGTTAAGGCTTCGTCTTCGCCGAGGCTGTAGTGGGTTTGGATGAGCGCTGCACCCGGTTTACTGGGCTGACTGAGGAGCGTTCCTTCGGTCGTGGAACCCGGAGCGGCGATCGCCACCATCAATGTGGAGCCTTTTTCCGCTTTCGTGCCAAACTGTCCCTCCCAGCGCACGCGAAAGGCCGTTTGCACCGTGGCAAGGTCGGCTCCGGCCTGCTGGCAGAGGCTAACAACGGTGGGTTCATCAGTTGACAGCAGATCAATCCACAGATCGGATTTGCCGCCGATGGATTGCTTCGTTGCCAAGTCGTGGGTGGTGCGCTGGGAAGACCACTTGCCTTCGCTTTGCTGGAAGAACTCTGTAATCGTCATGATGCCGGAATCGAACCTACAGTCTTCCATCTTACCGAAAAGGGAGAGTTTGAGAGGGGATTGCAAAGCCCCTGCGATTCATCCACGGGGATGTAGCAATCCCCTTTCAAGTCCGTTGCAGCGATGAGCGGAAAAGGACAATAATCCATCGGACCAAACCAAAATCTTTGCATAGCATACATCTGTACTTATTTGTGGTAAAACACTTTCATAAGATTTAAGTCTTGCCTCGCATGATTGTTCTAGAAACCAAGCTCAGAGGAAATCCAACTCAGTTTGCATTGATTGATGATGCGATTAGAACCGCTCAGTTCGTTCGCAACAAGTGTGTGCCCTACTGGATGGATAACAAAGGAGTGGATCAATACGCGCTCTCCAAGCTCTGTGCTGTATTGGCAAAGGAATTTGAATGGGCGGCAAGCTCAATTCGATGGCAAGACAGGCAAGTGCTGAACGCGCTTGGTCTGCTATCAAAAGGTTCTATGACAACTGCAAAGCCAAGAAACCGGGTAAGAAGGGCTTTCCTAAATTCAAGAAGAATTGCCGCTCTGTTGAGTACAAAACAACGGGTTGGAAGCTTTCTGAAGACCGGAAGCGTCTCACTTTCACCGATGGTTTCAAGGCTGGAACCTTTTTGCTGATGGGTGCCGAGGATTTGCACTTCTACCAGATTTCGCAAATTAAGCGGATTCGGGTAGTTCGTAAAGCCGATGGCTAGTATGCTCAGTTCTGTCTTAAAGTTGAGCGACAAGAAACCATTCCGCCCACAGGTAAAGCCATTGGCATTGACCTGGGCTTGAAGTATTTCTACAAGGCAACCGATGGCACTGAGATAGAAAATCCGTAATTGGTCACAGCAAGAAGCACACCGTATTGAGAATAAGGCGTTTCCTTCA